>PUKQ01000183.1 GCA_003550565.1 Syntrophomonadaceae bacterium | reverse complement strand
GAAGGTGACGAGCTCCCGGAAGGTGAAGAAGAAACCTACCAGACCATTCGCGACTACGACTTAGAAGAAAACAATATCGTCTGGTTAGACTATGCTCCAGCCAACAATACCTTTGTCCTCTTTGTAACCGAAGAGACCCAGCAGGAATATGGCTGGGAAACCTTGTCTGACTTAGCAGAGTACGCCAGGGAAGAAGGTGGCGGTGAATACGGAAGCATTGCTACTCCTGCTGAATGGGTAGAACGGGATGATGGCATGGTTCCTTTCCAAAACCATTACGGTTTTGAATTCGCTGATGTGGTGGAAGTTGAACTGGGCCTGGCTTACAGGGCAGTTGAACAGGGCGAAGCATTAATCGGGGTCGGAGATGCCACAGAAGGCAGAATCGTCCAATACAACCTGCAAATTCTCGAAGATGATGAAGAATTCTTCCCCGCCTACAACGCAGCACCTACTGTACGCCAGGAAGTTTTAGAAGTCAATCCCCATCTCGAGGATGACTTAAGAGAAATATCATCCCGCCTGGATATAGAGACCCAGACCAAACTTAACTTAAAAACAGCTATAGATGAAGAAGATCCTGAAGATGTAGCCTGGGATTTTCTGGTTGAAGAAGGCTTAATTGAAGAATAAACCACTTTAGGATACAGGCGATTTAAAAGGGCTGCCCTTTGCTAGAAGGGGGGCCCTTTTCTCGATCTATCCTCTTTGTGCAAAAGTGCCGCAGTTAAAGCGATAGCGGAAAACAGAAAACAAACCAGGAAGCCAAGCCGGTATGCATAAACCGGATAAATCCGGGCTCCGTCGACAACCAGGCCTTCCCAACCCAGGTCAAGCACAAAACCAAATAGTGGTTGTAGAATAGCCAGACCAAGAAAAACTCCCAGGTTAACTGCTGCCGTAACAGAACCGGTGTAACCGGGAGGACTGACTTCCCGGGCCATCGGAAAACTCAACACTGTAGAAGCAGCGCTAATGCCTAAAAGTATGCTTAACACATATAGTAACCCAAGAGGAAGAATTCCACCGGGCCAGGCCGCGAGGAATAACCAGAAGAGCGCACAGCATGAAACCAAAATCACCGCTGGAATTTTTCTCGACCCAAGCCGGTCAGAGAAAAAACCAGCTGCAGGAGAAGCAGCCATGTAACCCAGAAAAGTAATGATCATAAAAATGGAGGCCTGTTCTACAGCGATGCCATAAACATGGACCAGGTAAGATACTCCCCAGGTCCCCGAAAAAACAATAAATCCTCCATAGACTCCAACGTTGATCAGAAAAGGGATCCACAGGCGTCGGTTTGATAGTACACTCACAGCTATATCTAATGAAAATGCTTGTTCATTTTCACAAGATTCGCCTGGTGGAGCTGACCTGTCTGGCTTAGGACTATTATTTGCCGGACGATTACGCACCACGAACCAACATAAAAGTGCAGCCAATACCGTTGCCAGACCGACAAAAATAAATGATGAACGCCAACCGACTAGCTGCACCGATAGAGCAAGAGGAGTTGCGCCAAGCAAGGCTCCGGTTCCACTGACCAGAATAGCTAACCCGGACATAGTTGCAAATTCTGCACTGCGAAACCAGGAGGCCTGAAATTTAAAAATATTAATTAGAACAACCGACCCTCCAAAACCAATCAGCAAACGACCCAGAAAAACCAGTCCTGCATTAGCGGCCAGCCCAATACAGATTGAACCACCAGCCATGGCCAGACCTTTTAAAAGAGCTATCCGCCTGGGTCCAAGACGATCCACCAGCACCCCGCCGGGGATCTGCATTACTACATACATGTAGGTATATGCTGCAGCCAGATTACCCAGGCCTGCTCCGGTCAAACTAAATTCAGCTGTCAGCAAATCTGCAACAACATTAAAAGAAACCCGGTGAAATGAGGTGATCAAATGCAGTGACACAAGCAATAACCACATTAACCATCGCAACCTCTGACCGCTACTATCTGCAAATATTTCTATTCCTCCAGGCTTTTTCAGCTTATTTCACCTCAATTCCATTTGCTAATTTCATAAATCGATCAATTAGAAGTAATCCGATCATGCAGCCCCCCGGTAAATCACCAAAAGAAGCCTCGGCAAGCTGTTTTCAAAAAAGGGGCCACCCCGGATTTAAGGCCATTAGCATGTGCCCCATCTCAATGTTGCCGGTTGTGGTTGCTCCAGCCTGAATAACTTTAGCTTTTTCTGTAATTTGATGATAACATATATCTAAGGCAGAGTACAGTTATTAAATATCAAACTAAAAGAGGAGGCGATTAACAAATGGACATTATTTTCCACAACGGGCGGGTTGTTACAATGGATCAGGAACAGGAAGAAGCACAGGCAGTAGCGATAAAAAATGATAAGATAGCTTCAATTGGCAGTAATGAACAGATCCTGGCCTTCAAAGAAGCGGGCAGTAAAGTAATTGATTTGAAAGGAAGATCCCTGCTGCCCGGTTTTAACGACAGTCATATGCACCTGATGGAGTATGCCCAGAACCGGACAAAGGTTGACCTGCGTCACTGT
>PUKQ01000236.1 GCA_003550565.1 Syntrophomonadaceae bacterium | reverse complement strand
GTATTCATGCTTGTATTTTATGACTTGTAATCCAATGCATTTTGTGCAATTAACGAACGATGCAGATCATTTTGGCCTTCCACGATTTGAAATACCTTGGCATCACGGAAATAACGACCTACATTAAATTCATCTGAGCAACCATAAGCACCAAAAATTTGATATGCATCTGTAGCTATTTTCATAAGAGTATCAGTGGCATACATTTTAGCCGCGGATGATTCGTATCGAGCCCTGTACCCTTTGTCCTTTAAATAAGCCAATTTATAAACCTGGTAGCGGGAGTTTTCCACACCAATGATCATATCTGTTATTTTAGATTGGACCAGCTGAAATTTTCCAATTGATTGGCCAAAAACAATCCTTTCCTTTGCATACTGCAAAGATTCATCCAGGCATGCCCTGGCAACCCCGGCGGCCCTTGCGGCAACACTCAACCGGCCATTTTCTACTGCCGTCATAGCCACATTAAAACCTTTTCCTTCTTCTCCCACTAAGTTTTCCTTATTCACCCTTACTTCGTTTAAAACCACCTCGCCGGATTCAATCGGGCGAAATCCCACCTTGTTTTTTATTGGATGAAAAGAAAGACCGGGTGTATCTTTATCGATTATGAAGGCACAGATCCCTTTATGACCAAGCGAACGATCAAGAGTACCAAAAGTTAGAATCCAATCAGCAACATCCAAGAAACTAATCCACATTTTTGTGCCATTTAAAACATAATAATCACCGTCTTTTGTGACTGTAGTCTGTAAAGATGCAACATCTGTTCCAGAATTAGGTTCAGTCACCCCTGCTGCACCATAGCTTTTACCTTCTGCCAGAGGTTTTAAATATTTTTCTTTTTGCTCTTCTGTGCCGTATTTTAATATTCCAGAACCAATCAAGCCACTTGCTGTTGACATGGCCAAACCCATAACATGGCAATAATAAGAAAAAGTTTCAATTATTAGAGTATATGTTTTCCAATCTAATCCAGAACCACCGTATTTTTCTGGAATCACTCCTCCAGTGAAACCCAGTTGCGCAGCTTTTTGAATTATCTCCAAAGGGTACCTTTCTTCTCTATCATAATTTTTTACTTGAGGAACAACTTCTTCCTTACAAAAATCATGTATAGTTTTAGCAACATTTAACTGCATCTCATCAAATTCAATCAAAGTACATCCCTCCGGTCTAGCTAATTTAACCAGGCATGTAAAAGATTTAAAAGCAAGGATCTTCTAAATAAAATTCTACCGGATCCTGAATGTTAACTGTTTCTGTTTTGGTCATCGTCCCCGAAGCTAAACTTAATACGCATTCAAGAAGCTCATCAGCCATATCTTCTATACTGCTTGTTCCTTCCATTATCTCTCCACTGCAAAAGTCAACAAAATCCTCAGCTTTCCTACAGGTTCGGGGATTTCCGGTTAAATACATCATGGGTGTAACAATGCCTGCAGAATAAGCGGGCATTGGAGGCAACGTATCTGGCATCCCTTGCCCTCCCAGTTGATACATAAATAGGTTAGCTCCTGCTGCTGCCATGCCCAGTGGTAAAGAAAGTGAAGACATCCAGCCATCTATAAAATATAAGCCATTACCTGGAGGGCGTTCACCATACGTTAAAACGTCCAAAATTGGCATGCTGCCTGACTTGGTAATTGCTCCTAAAGATTTTTCTTCCAAAGTCGATATGCCGGCTTTAACATTTTCTGGAATTGGATTGATGTTTCTAATATCTTCCCCTGTTGATCTTGCTTTTTCTTCTATCTCGGAAACAGCATTGAGCAGTTTTTCTTTGACTTGTTCGTTAATACATCTTTTAGCCAGTTTATCTTCCGCCCCGATCACTTCAGTCGTTTCAGAAAAGAATGCCGTCCCACCCGCATTTACGAGCACATCAAAAGCCTTTCCAACAACTGGATTTCCCGCAACACCGGAAGTAGGATCAGAGGTGCCGCATTTAACTCCCAGGGTAAGATCTTTTAAATCACACTGCTCCCGCCGGTATTCAGAAATTTGCAAAGCCAGCCTATGAGCCTTCTTCGCACCAAGCCCAATTGCATTATAATAACCGCCACTTTCGGTTATATCCAATACTTCGACAGGCTTTCCGGTAGATCTCACTATTTCAGCCATTTCTTCATGCTTCAATTCTTTGGAGCTATAATGATCATCACCAATGATTAACACTCCTCCAACGTTGCCGTTTAAGGCTAAACCGGTAAGAGTCCGGGCTATCGTTCTCCTGTCTTTTGAGCTGCGACCTATTTCACCAGTCGAGACAATAGTTTTTGCGCCCCTCACCATACTGCTAACCTGCATTGCCACAGAATTTACCATCCGTTGAACCGGTAAAATCAGCACATAGTTTCTTATGCCCGTTTTTCCATCAGGTCGTTTATAACCCAAAAACATTTATAATGCCCCCAGTCAAATAGTTTTCCGTTTCTATTAGTCTCTCCTGGCCCTAAGCCCTTCTATATTATGAATATGCACTAAACTGCCCGGCTTAATGTCGACCAATCGTCTCACCATACTTTATAATAGGTT
>PUKQ01000255.1 GCA_003550565.1 Syntrophomonadaceae bacterium | reverse complement strand
CGGGGGGTTATAAGTCTCATGCCCCACAATTATACCGGTCACCTGGTTTATTGTAATTCCCGAGATAAAGGCAAGGCGGTGAAGGAAGCATGCTCTGTGGGGTGTAATGCCTGCCGTGCATGTGTTAAAGCATGCCCACAGGAAGCTATAAACATGGAAGACAACCTGCCCGTAATTGATATGGAGAAATGTGACGGATGCGGTGAATGCACCCAAAAATGTAAGCCCGGTTGCATTCTTCCGGTATCAGGGAAACAAGTTCGGGATAGTGGCAGAGCAAAAGAAGCAGAAAAAGTGTAATTCGGTTCAGTTTTTGCCGGGGCACTAAGTAATATTATAACGCTATTTTTCACAGCTTGTTTGCCGCAGGTCGGCAGGAGGGGGAAGTTAGGCTGATGAAAAAAGATTTAACTTTCTGGGGTATGTTAATCATCCTGTTTATTTTTTGGATTGCTGTAAGTGGTAGTCTACACTGGCAATCTTTATTGCTGGGAGCGGGAGCAAGTTATTTTATTACTTATTTTAACCGGGAGCTTTTGATCGACTCGGAAGATAGGCCTACCTTCAGCTTTCTTAATATTAGGCATTTAGGAAGTTTGTTAGGGACTTTTTTCCTGGCCGTCATGAAGGCGAATATTCAGGTAGCGGCACTGGTTTTGAATCCACGCTTACCCATTGCGCCTACCATGGTAAGCTTTACAACTGATTTTGAAAAAACAGCTACCCGGGTGGCTTTGGGCAATGCTATCACTTTAACCCCGGGCACTTTAACGATTATGTGCAGCGAGGAAGAGTTTGTAGTCCATGCGTTAACGGAAAGAAATGGTCAGGAAGTTAAAGAATGGGTGGTTATCGAAAAACTTAAACAGTTGGAGGCATCTGACTGATGGAAGTATGGTTGAGTTATGGAGAAGTTTATGGCACTATTTTAATTGCCGTGATGATGTTTTTTTGCCTGGGTCGGGCCATAGTGGGACCCACTGCTCCCGATCGGGTAGCGGCTATAAATATGATAGGTGTTAAAGCCGTGGTCATAATTGCTCTAATCTCTTTTATTTTTGATCATATGTTTTACCTGGATATTGCCGTGGTGTACGCTTTGATGAGTTTTATCGCTACTATTGGAGTGGCCAAGTACATGGAAAAAGGCGCGCTGGATTAATTAAGGAGGCATTATTTTGTGGGAAATTGTTAGTAATATTCTTTCCATTATCCTGATGATAGGCGGCATTTTTTTTCTGGCGGTAGGAGTGGTAGGCCTTATTAGGCTCCCTGATGTTTATACACGCCTTCATGCTACTACTAAGTGTGACACCATGGGTGCGGGAATGGTATTACTGGCTTTGGCTTTTCAGGCCGACTGGATTAGCGCAATCAAATTAATTATTATTGCAATATTTATTTGGATTACCAACCCCACAGCGGCCCATGTTATTGCCAAAGCCTCTTGGGTAACGGGGTTTATGCCGGTAGAAGGAGATAATAAGGCGCCTAAAGGAGGTACTCCTGTTGAGTGAAGTTTTTAATGTTATCATCCTCATTTTTTTGATAATTTGTGCCATTGCGGTAGCTCAAATAAGGGACCTGTTAAGTGGAGTCATAGTGTTTGCTTCTTATGGTTTGGCTATGGCCATCATGTGGCTTCAACTTAGCGCGCCTGATGTTGCCTTGACCGAAGCGGCTTTAGGAACGGGGGTTACTACCCTCTTATTAATAGCCACTATCAGTAAAACCAGAAGAATTGAGTAAGGGAGGTATTTAAGTGCAAATTGACCCGCTGAATTTAATTTTGTTCGCATTGGTAGCAGCTGTGCTTATAACTTTTCTACCCCGTACTCATTTTAAATCCGTATTTACCATCATCCTATTGGGAATTATTGGATACTTTTTAGTGATAACAGTAGCGGAAATGCCTCCTTTTGGAGATATTGCCAATCCTCCTGTAAATGAGTTAATGTTGAGGTTTGTGGAACAGGGAGTTGAAGAAACGGGTGTTCCCAATCTGGTAACAGGTATACTTAATGATTACCGGGCTATTGACACCTTAGGGGAAGCAACCGTGATTTTTTTGGCGATTGCGGGAGCAGTTGCCACCATTAAAGCACATTAATGGGGTGAGTTCGACGTGGAAGACCAAATTGTGCGAATAATATGCCGCCTGGTAGTACCCTTTATTCAAGTTTATGGGATATATGTGGTGTTATACGGCCACCTTTCCCCGGGAGGTGGTTTTGCCGGAGGAGCTATCATTGGGGCGAGCATGGTTTTATATGCTTTATCTTTTAACCTGGAGGCGGGAAGTAATAAAATTCCGCATGACACGGCATCGGTAATGGAAAGTGGGGGTGCTCTCGCTTTTGCTTTTATTGGCCTGGTAGCCATTATTTTAGGGCATGAATATTTGACAAATCTGGCGGCGGGTTTTCCTGTGGGTGTGCCGGGTGAGTTGGTTAGTGGAGGTATCATCCCTTTTATTTCCGTAGCTATTGGGATTAAAATTACCAGTACTATTGTGACCCTCTTTTATAATTTGATTGGAAAGGAGCAGCTGGAGGATGGAAATCATTGATAATTTAGTGCAAAATTATTTTTACCTGGTGGCTATTATCCTTTTTATTATTGGCATGCATACCATGCTTACTCATTCTAACCTGGTAAAAAAAGTTATTGCTATGAATATCATGGATACGTCCGTTTTCCTGCTTTTTGTGGCTGTGGGCTATGTGCATGGGGGAGCTCCTCCCCTGGTAGAAATTCCTGCGGGTACGGAGACGTATATAAATCCATTACCATCGGTGCTAATCCTTACCGGTATTATTGTGGCTTTAAGTGTAACTGCTTTTGCTTTAAGTTTGGTAACTAAGATTTATGAATACTATGGGACATGTGATGCGGACGAAATAGCAGATCTGCGAAGCGAAGAATAAGGAGTAAAAAATGGATCTCATATCACACTTTCCGGTCATATTAGTAATAAACCTGTTTATTTTTGCTTTTGCCATGCCCTTAATTTCCCGACGGAGTAACAATTGGGCTACAATTGCGGCTTCTTTTTCCCTGATTCTTTCTTTTGCAATTTCAATTACTTTGCTTCTGAAAGTTTTAGACACGGGGGCCATTAGTTATTATCTGGGAGGATGGCCGCCGCCTTTTGGGATTGAATTTTACATCGATTACCTTAGTGCTTATATGTTAATTGTTTTAACCGGTATGGGGTTGCTCATTTTTTATTATGGGACGGCTTCCTTGCCCTTTGAAATTGGCCGTCATATGGTAGGTTGGTATTACACCCTCTACCTTTTATTAATAGGTGCCATGCTGGGAATAGCCATTACCAACGACCTTTTTAACCTTTTTGTATTTATGGAAATTAGTGCCATAGCTGCCTGTGCTATTATTTCCATAAAAAAAGATCGCGAATGCCTGGAAGCCAGCTTTAAGTATCTCATCTTAAGCGCTATGGGGACCGGATGTTATTTGTTGGCCGTGGCTTTAATCTATATGATTACCGGTGTCCTTAATTTTGACATGGTCAGGGAAGTTTTGGTTGATAATATTGCTTTATATCCCAACAATGTCCTGGTGGCTTTGGCATTAATAGGGGTGTGTTTTTGTGTCAAAGCAGCATTGTTTCCGCTGCATGTTTGGTTGCCCGATGCCCACGCATCCGCTCCGTCTCCTTCTAGTGCTGTTTTATCGGGTTTAGTCATTAAAATTTATGCCATTGCCCTCATTCACTTGATGTTTAGGGCTTTCCCGTTAGAACTTTTTTACCAGGTGCCTTTGACGGAAATATTCTTATGGTTAGGCGCTATCGCCATGATCTTGGGTTCTATCTTTGCCATGACGCAAGATATTTTTAAGCGTATGCTGGCTTATTCCAGCGTAGCCCAGATAGGCTATGTATTTTTGGGAATCGGCTTATTCAATCCTACAGCATTATTGGGAGGTTTACTGCACATCCTGAATCATGCCATTATGAAATCCATGCTATTTATGATAGCCGGTATTATTATTTACACCAAGGGCTTAAAAAAGGTGCGAGAATTTGATGGCATGGGAAGTCAATTGAGGTGGACCATGACCGCTTTTATCGTGGGAAGTGCCTCTATGGTGGGGATTCCCATTACCGGTGGCTTTATTAGCAAATGGTATCTTGCTACGGGGGCATTTGAAGCGGACAGGCCTTTTTTCATCGGCGTTATCATTGCCAGCAGTTTGTTAAATGCTATATACTATTTTCCCATAGCAATCAGGGCTTTCTTGGGAGAGCCCAAACCTGAAAACCTTCCAGTTAGGCCTGTATTAAAGCACATGCTCATTCCCGTTGTTATTTTGACGGTACTTGTTTTTTATATTGGAATGAGCCCTCAAGAAGTGGTAGGTATTTTGGAGTTGGCTATAGACAAATTATTCGCTCAATAAGCGGGGTTAAATGAGGAATCATAACGCTCAGATTAAAGAAAAGTGCTTAAGATTATAGTTTATTTTAAAAAGTAAGGAGAGAAGAAAATGGATGATCAGTTAATTATAACGATTATTATGTTTGTTATTATGTTTCCCATCCTGATGACTGCCGTAATAATGTATGGGGGACAGCACTCGGATAAATTGCGCAATTTTCTTTCTCTGTTTACTGTTTTAATAACTTTTATTGGAGTTTTGTTGCTTTACCCGGAAGCGGTAAGTGGAAGGGTTTTTGAATACCAGCTTTTTGAGGTGCTGCCCGGGCTTGCAGTTTCATTTCGTTTAGATATCCTTAGCTACTGTTTGGTCATTATTTCGTCTTTTGTATGGTTATTGGCCGCCATATACTCCATCGGCTACATGGCTAAAGAGCATTCTCAGCTGCGTTATTATGCTGTGCTGATTTTTACGCTGGGAAGCTGTCTGGGAATTTTTTTAGCGGGTGACTTTTTCACCCTATTCATCTTTTTCGAATTGATGTCGCTTATTGCCTATGTGCTTGTTATTCATGAAGAAACTGCTGAGGCTTTGAAGGCAGGGTACAAATACCTGGTAGTTACCATTATTGGTGGTTTGGCTATATTTTTCGGTGTGATTATCTGTTTTGAAGCAGCGGGAACAGTAAGTATCGGAGAGGGTCCCCTTATTACCGAAGCATCTTCTTTAGCCTGGATGGCATTTTTTGCTTTTCTCATTGGCTTCGGCATTAAAGCAGGTATGTTTCCCCTTCATGTCTGGCTGCCGGATGCGCATCCTGTGGCTCCTTCTCCGGCAAGCGCTCTGTTATCAGGCATCATGTTAAAAACAGGAGCTTACGGCTTGCTCAGAATGGTTTTTGATGTTTTTTCCCCGGAATTAATGCAGGCCATTAATTTACACGCGGTAATGATGGTCTTGGGAATTATTACTATAATTCTGGGGTCTGCAGTTGCCCTAACCCAGGATGATATAAAAAGAAGGTTGGCTTATTCAAGTATAGGACAAATGGGTTATGTAGTCCTGGGAATGACGGTCTTTAACGAGCAGGTGTTGACGGGAGATATATTTCATATTTTTACCCATGCTATTATGAAGAGCACTTTGTTTTTGGCGGCTGGGGCTATTATTTGGAAAAGTGGTATTAAAAAAGTATCCGGTATGGCGGGTCTGGGGAGGCAAATGCCTGTTACCTTCGGCTGTTTTACTGTAGCTGCGTTTGCCATGATCGGCATACCTCCTTTAAATGGTTTTCTAAGCAAATGGTCCCTTTGCCTGGGCTTTTTGGAAGATGGGTATATCTTTTTTGTGGTCATACTTTTATTGAGCAGTATGCTAAACGCCATGTATTATTTGCCAATTATCCTGCCGGCTTTTTTGGGTAAAGAAGAAATCGAAAAAGATTTACATGTTGATGATGAAGGGCCTGCATTTAATATTAACGAAGCATCGAAATGAATGCTTATTCCCATGGTTGTCCTTGCTTTATGTGTTTTCTTGTTTGGCACATTTCCCAGCAACATACCCTTTGAGCTGTCGAATATGGCGGCGAAATTTCTGCTCACCGGCGGCTTTTGATAGTTGTAGTTTATAACATATAGCCATTAAAGCTATTTATAAATATTATATTTTTGCTATAATAGTAATGTAAAATATATTAAGAAATTATGCGTAGAAGAGTGAATAAATTAATCTGCTTGCTCCATTTTATGACAGGGGCAGTATTTTAGATCAAACAAGCATATTATCGCTATTGTATATACTCGGAGAAGAAATTGGAAGGAGTGCATTGCCATTAGCTTAAGTATCAGTTTTAGCCAATTAATTTGGATATTAATTTTTCTGCCTATTTTGGCAGCTCCGATAGTATTGTTTGTGCCTCGTATATGGCGTTATATAACATTACTTGCTGTTATTGCTGTCATGATTGCTGCTTCCATTTATAATTTATTGGGGATGAATTATGGCACTTATTATCTTTTTAGAGGGGAAGG
The DNA here is from genome assembly GCA_003550565.1 of Syntrophomonadaceae bacterium. Lineage (GTDB taxonomy): Bacteria > Bacillota > Dethiobacteria > DTU022 > PWGO01 > B1SED10-75. The sequence goes on along the minus strand of PUKQ01000255.1, from coordinate 5,482 downwards.
GGCACTATCCCTTTATTTTAGCGGTAATCATCCTTATACTGACATAGCGGTTTTTGGCTTTGTTCTGGTAGGAGCCTTGGCATTACTCTATGGACTTCAAACTGCTAAGGCAACCGAGCAAGCAACTGCGCTTTGTGCCATAGCCAGTGCTGTGGGTATTGTTTATTCGGGCAATTTTATCGGTTTATTCTTATTTTGGGAATTGCTTACCATTACCACCGCTCTTTTAATTCTTCTTAATCAGACCGAAATCGCTTTAAGAATGGGAAGGCGCTTTTTGTTGTTTCACCTTACAGGCGGATTGATCCTTCTTTTGGGTATATTGCAGCACTTTGCCGCTTCCGGAAGTTTGGCCATCAGCCATCCCGAAGCAGGTATGGTGTTTTTTGTCATTGGCATCGGTTTTAAAGCTTCTTTTTTACCATTCCATCTATGGGTGGCCTGGGGTTACCCAAATGCTTCTTTTTCTTCCAGCGTTGTTCTGGCCGGTCTTACCACCAAAATAGGAGTTTTTGCCGTGGCCCGCTTTATTCCCCCCGAGGTATGGCAGGGGAACCTTAATTATATTATCGGTTTTATTGGGGCCAGTATGGCTATATTTGGTTTTACCTGTGCTTTGCTGCAAAAAGATATGCGTAAACTTCTTTCTTATCATATTATCAGCCAGGTAGGCTATATGGTGGCCGGGGCAGGCTTGGGGGTTGTAGCGGCTAATGCTGCTTATTCTTTAGACGGCAGCTTACTGCACATGGTAAATCATATGTTGTACAAAGCTCTTCTATTCATGTGCGCGGGAGCGGTGCTTTATTCAACGGGAACAGGCAATCTACATGATTTGCACCATGGGGATAAAGAGAATGCCCCCATTTGGAAATCAATGCCCATAGTTTCTGTTGGTGCGCTGGTTGGGGCCCTGGCCATTTCGGGAGTTCCGCCCTTTAACGGCTATGTTAGTAAGTACCTGCTGAAATATGCTGTTGAAGGTGTGCAGCCCATGGATACCATGTTGCTGATAGCCAGCGTTGGTACCGCCATTTCGTTTTGTAAACTGCTTTACTTTGGTTTTTTTAGGGCTTGGGCAGCGGTTCAAAGGAAATTACCCACCAGTGCCACAGTTTCTATTGTAACAGTTTCTATTCTTTGTATCCTTTTAGGAGTTTACCCGGATTTGATGTCTAATATTATTCCTATGGGAACGGCGTTGGAAGTGTATTCTCAGGCGGGTATTATTGGAGCTTTGCAGTTGGCAGTAATTGGAGTAATGGTATTTGTTCTTTTTTCCAATGTCTTAGAAAGAGGTATCAAACCCCCTGCCTGGCTGAGCATAGAACAGTTAATATTTATTCCGGTGGGGAACTACTCCTATAAATTGCTTTGTGCTTTTGGCTATTATTTGGATACTTCCGTGAATAATTCTTATATAAGATCCAGCGAATGGTTTAACCGTTTTTGCAATTTTGTGGGGCAGGTTGATACTTCTATTGATGAATTATACACCAAAAGCGGTCAGGCAGCTTATAGGTTTGCGGAAAAATCTAAGAGTTTGGACGGAGCCCTTGATAGCGCCTACATGAAATCCGGTTCTGCGGCTTACCGTATAGCTGATCAATTTACTAAAGCAGATGGCACTCTTGATAGTGCCTATATGAAATCCGGTTCTGCAGCTTATCGTGTAGCTGATCAATTTACTAAAACAGATGGCACTCTTGATCAAACATTGGAAAAAAGCGGCAAATCGCTGCAAAATTTGGCCAAAAGCGGAAGATATTTTGATGATGCATTGAACCGAGCTTATGAAAAAGGCGGCGTTAAAAGCAAAGAAATAGTAGAAGAAGTTTCTTCATCAAGCAGCAGCAAAAGGTGGGGTCCGTTTCAATGGACCATTAAAAACCTCAACTTTGATAATTTGTTATTGGTTGCTGTTTTGGGATTGCTGCTTGTAGTCCTCTTTTACTTTGGTGCTTAAAACAATTAAACTGACAAATAATCAATGGTATATGTTGAGGTTATAAACGTTGGATTTTATATTCTTCGTGCAGTTTGTAGATAGATTAAATAAGGTATTACCCTTTAAAGATTTGTTTCATAAACGGTAAGCTATAAAATAATGAAAGCGTGGTTGACTTAAAAAATATGACTGAAAATGATGGCAAGTCTATGCTTCCCTCTACCCGGTCCGTGCTGATACCGTTGATATTCATAGTGTTGGTAGTGGTCTTGATTGTTCTTACTTTTCTGGGTATTGCCGGGGTAAACATATTAGATTGGTTTCAAGATTCACCTCAACAGATCACATATGAAAGGATCTTAATGGATACGCATGTAGAACTTACCTTTTATACGGAGAAGGACGAAGAAAAGTCTGATCAAATCGCTCAAAAAACTTTTGCAGAGATGCAAAAGCTGGAAGAAATGTTTGATCGGGGTAGGGAAAGCAGCGAAATTTGGGAAATTAATGAAAATGCCGGGCAGGAACCCGTAACTGTTGCTAATGAAGTGTTGGGTTTAATAGAAGATTCTCTTTATTACGGAGAAAAAACAAGAGGAGCTTTTGATATTACCATTGCTCCGGTAATGGATCTATGGGGTTTTTACGGCAATGATCCTCAACTGCCTGACCGTAGGGAAATAGAAGAAAAGTTAAATAGCGTCGATTACCGCTGGGTTGAGTTAGACACCGCAGAGGGAACAGTTTTTTTGCCCCGGGAGGGTATGGCCCTTGATTTAGGAGGTATTGCCAAGGGCTATGTGGTTGACAGGGGCATGGAAGTATTGAAAGAAGAGGGAATAGAACATGCTTTTGTGAATGCTGGCGGAGACATCCGGGTAATAGGCGGCAAGCCCGGCGAAGATGATCCCCTGTGGAAAATTGGCATCCCTCATCCCGGAAGTGAGGGCGTTAGGAGGGATAGATTAGCTGCCAGGGTTCCTTTGCACTCTTCTGCTATTGCTACTTCCGGAGATTATGAACGGTTTTTTGAAAAGGAAGGGGAGCGTTACCACCATATTCTTGATCCTGCCACCGGTTATCCGGCGGATGAGCTTTCCGGCGTTACGGTAATTGCTTCTGAAGCAGTTGAAGCTGACATTCTTTCCACCTCTATCTTTGTCATGGGACGACAGGAAGGGATGGAGCTTGTAGAAGAGTTGGAAGAAGTGGAAGCAGTACTTATTACACCTGATGATGAAATCTATTATTCCTCAGGCTTGGAAGATATTTTGGAGCTAAGTGGCTAATTTAGTTCATGTTTTTCCTGCTTACCTTTTAATTTTTCCTTCGGCAAAATTGAAAAAATGTTTGTTTTTTTAGTTTTAAAGCAAAATACCTTCAGCTTATAATAGCATATATGGTATTATTCAAACAGAACAATAATTACCTGGAAGTGATTATTTGCAAAACACTGTAAGAATAACAAACCTGGCTATGTTACTTACTTTTGCTGTGGTTATTCATTTTGTGGAATATTTAATACCTTTGCCTATTCCGGTGCCGGGGGCAAAGCTGGGCTTGGCCAATATCATTACCCTACTTACATTGCTCCTCTATGGGTTTCGTGACGGGATGGTAGTGGCAGTGGGAAAAAGTTTGCTGGGTAGTTTTTTTACCGGGACGTTTTTGGGATTTGGTTTTTGGCTCAGCATTTCAGCTGCTGCGGTGAGTTGTGCAGCTATGGCTTCTATCATTCCCTTTATGCGTCGAGGGCATATAACAGCAATATCTGTAAGTATGGTAGGGGCAGTCTTTCACAACTTAACTCAATTAATCATGGCCAGCCTTATCATGCAAAGTTACGTTCTTTTTCAAGGGTATTTTCCTCTTCTGGTGCTTGTAGCTCTACCTACCGGTATTCTTACGGGTGCAGCGGCCATTTACTTAGAAGGAATCATCCGAAAGAATTTAAAGATTTTGGGTGCTTAAAACGAAAGAGGAGAAAAAGAAGTAAAAAGGCGTGAAAGGAGGCAAGAATGGCAAATTTAATACTGGCTTCTGCTTCGCCGCGGAGGGCAGAATTGTTAAGGCAGGCGGGGTATGTTTTTCAAATTCGGGTCGTTGGCAATGTGGGTGAACAATTACATGCGCTTCCTCCTTGCGGTGTGGAATTATTGGCAGGTGAAAAAGCCAGGAGCACAAGTAAATTATACTCTGAAGGAGTAGTGCTGGGTGCAGACACGGTAGTTATGTTGAAAGATGAGATAATGGGGAAGCCCCGGAATGCCGAGGAAGCGAGGGCTATGCTCCGGCGCTTAAGTGGGCAAAAGCACACGGTGATTACCGGTGTTGCCCTGGTTGATGCCTCCCGCCCGGATGACGAAGTAACCGATCACGTAAAAACGGATGTTTGGATGCGGCAGCTGCAGGAAGAAGAAATTTATAATTATGTCCGTTCCGGCCACCCTTTTGACAAGGCGGGGGCATATGGAATACAAGGAGGTGCCGCCGTTTTTGTGGATCGCCTGGAAGGTTGTTATTATAATGTAGTTGGCTTGCCGTTATCCCGGGTTTATCTTATGCTGTCTTCTTATGGTATTAAACCTTCATTCTAAATTTTTTATGCCGCTAAAAACGGAGAAAGGAAAACAAAAAAATGAACGATGACAATTTGATGATCAGGGATTTACCTGCGGAAGAAAGGCCCCGGGAAAAAATGCAGAACTTGGGTCCGGAAGCACTCTCCAGTTCTGAAATAATTGCGGTGATTCTGCGGACCGGAAATCCCCGTGAATCTGCGGTGCACCTGGCAGAACGCATTATTTCCCATGCGGGAGGGCTGCGGTTTTTACCGGAAATGTCTCTGGAGTTATTGCAATCTTTTCATGGAATTGGGCCGGCAAAGGCAGTCCAAATTAAAGCGGCTCTGGAACTGGGAAAAAGAATAGCTACTACCCTGCATGTAGATAATATGTCTGTAACTTCTCCTCATTTTGTGGCGGATATGTTTATGGAAGAACTGCGTTACAAGAAAAAAGAATATTTTAAACTGATTTTGCTAAATACTAAAAACAAAGTTATCTCCAAAGAAGAAATATCGGTAGGCAGTTTAAATGCTTCTATTGTACATCCGAGAGAAATATGTAGTCTTCCCATGCAGAAAAGTGCTGCCTCCGTTATATTGGTTCATAACCATCCCAGTGGAGATCCTACTCCCAGCCAGGAAGATCTTTCCGTTACCAGACGCCTGGTAGAAGGGGGTAATATTTTGGGTATAGAAGTTAAGGACCATATAATTATTGGTGATGGGTGTTATTTAAGCTTTAAAGAAAAAGGGCTGCTTTAATTCTCTATTGTTATTAAATCATTAGAAATTATTAAGGAGGGATAATAATTCTATTATTACTACTGGCAAAAATTTTGTTATAATAAATAAAAACAGGAATAGAGATAATTTTAGCGAAAGGTTTCTAATAATAACTTAACCAATTTATTTGTTGGCAAAGAAAGGAGAAAATAGTCTAGATGTTTTTTTCAAATTTTTCACGCGAT
>PUKQ01000246.1 GCA_003550565.1 Syntrophomonadaceae bacterium | reverse complement strand
TCCACTCCTTCTGGTAAGCTTAAATCTTTAGCAGTAAGGTTTTCTCCAATCCCCAGTTCGGAAATATCCATTTCCAGTTGATCGGGAATTGCCGTAGGAAGACAGCTTACTTCCACTTCACGTATAAGCACTTGCACAACTCCACCTTCTTTAGCTCCAACAGGTTCTCCTACGTAATCTACCGGCACATTTACTGAGCGTTTCTCAGTCAGAGAGATCCTGATTAAATCTACATGCAGAAGACGATCTTGAATCAGTATATCTCTTTGTATGTCTTTAATCATTACGGTTTCCGAAGCAGAGCTACTACTCTGACCATTAGTCAAGTTAAGATCAATAACCACGTTAGCGCCAGCCTCAGTGCTTAACACCTGACGAAATTCTTTGCCGTCAAGAAAAACTGGCACCGGTTCCTTTTCCCTTCCATAAATTACTGCCGGAATCTTATCTTCCTGCCTAAAGCGATTTAATTCGCCTTTTGTAAGGCGAGAAGAGCGCTTTTGTGCTTCTAAAGATACATTCTTTTGCATGTTAACGCTTTACCTCCTAAATACAATTCTCTACAGTTCAACATTTGACAATGTCAGTAATTATATCTTATGTAGATATTAAAATCAAATAATTCCGTTCAGGGGCCGGCTATAAAAACAACTCACTTATAGAACGTTCCTCGTGAATCCTGATAATTGCTTCACCAATCAAAGGAGCTACAGATAGTACTTTGAATTTCTCCTTACAACGCTCATCCCTGAGCGGAATAGTATTGGTAATAATTACTTCCTTAATGGGAGAAGCACTTAATCGTGGTATGGCTTGTCCGGAAAAAAGACCGTGAGTACAACAAGCATAAACTTCTTTGGCTCCTTTATCTAACAAGGCCTCTGCTCCTTGAACAATAGTTCCCGCCGTATCAATAATATCATCAATCACAATAGCAGTTTTCCCTTCTATATCCCCGATAATGTTCATGACTTCGGCTTCATTAGGGGCCAACCGCTTTTTGTCAATAACCGCAATGGGCATCTCCAGGTAATCCGCCAGACCCCTGGCACGAGTCACCCCACCAAGATCAGGAGACACGACAATACCGTTATTAATTTGCTTTTTCTTAAAATAGTTAGCCAAAATAGGGACCCCGGTTAAATGATCAAAGGGAATATTAAAAAACCCTTGGATTTGTCCCGCATGCAGATCCATGGCTACTATACGACTTGCCCCAGCTGCAGTAAATAAATCGGCCAGCAATTTCGCAGTGATAGGATCCCGAGCCCTGGTTTTGCGATCCTGCCTGGCATAAGCATAATAAGGGATAACTGCATTTACAGATTTAGTTGAAGCCCTTTTAAGCGCATCAATGATAATTAACAGCTCCATTATATTTTCGTTTATGGGCTCACACAGTGGCTGTACAATAAAAGCGTCAGAACCCCTTACACTTTCTTTTATGTGCAAGGATATTTCCCCATCACTAAAACGGGTTACTTCTCCCATTCCCAGCGGTATCTCTATCCATTTGGCTATTTCCTTCGTAAGAGCTTCGTTGGCTGTCCCCGAAAAGATTTTGATTTTATTGTGCTTTTGAGTCAATTTTACTACCTCCTGTTTTTTTTAGCGGTTATTATGGTGAATTTGGAGATTTTTTCCCTTTTAATCTTTTAGCCAACCCGGATTTATTAATCTGTGGAGAACGTGCAATAGCCAAAGCCTCGCCGGGCACATCATTGCTAAGAGTAGAACCCGCTGCAATATAAGCTTCTTTACCTATGTGTATAGGGGCAATTAAATTACTGTTACATCCAATAAAGGCCCCTTCTTCTACTACGGTCTGGTGTTTCTTTTTGCCATCATAGTTAACTATAATACTGCCAGCGCCGAAGTTTACATCAGCGCCCACCTTTGCGTCTCCCAAATAACTTAAATGAGGCACTTTAGTTCGTTCATCTATCTCTGAATTCTTTATTTCTACAAAATCACCTATTTTTACTCCCGCACCAAGGTTTGTGCCGGGGCGCAAATACGCGAAGGGACCTACTACGCTGTTTTCTCCAATTATTACTTTTTCAGCCACTGAATTTTCTATAGTTACCCGGTTATCCAGAGTTACGTCTTTCAAATGGCAAAAAGGACCTATACAGCAATTATCGCCTATGGTGCTATTACCTTCAATAATGGTTTGTGGGTACAATACAGTACCACTACCTATTTTAACCTCGACATCCAAATAAGTAGTGTGAGGATCTAACATTCTAACTCCGGAGAGCATAAATTCATGGTTGATTTTCTCGCGCATAATATGTTCTGCCTGGTAAAGTTCTTGAAGTGTATTGACGCCCAAGCTTTCCTGATAATTTTCCAGCAGGTAAGGAATTACTCTGTAATTCTGTTTAGTTAAAAAAGATATTATATCTGTTAGATAGTATTCTCCAGTTTTAGGGGAAGGAGAAAGCTGAGGTAAAAACTTTTTTAGTATGCTTGCCTTAAAACAGTAAGTGCCGGTATTGATTTCACATATTTCTTTTTCTGCTTCTGAAGCTTCTACTTCTTCCACTATTCT
>PUKQ01000161.1 GCA_003550565.1 Syntrophomonadaceae bacterium | reverse complement strand
CGCTTAAAGTATCAACCGGCTCCGTGCTCGAAGAACCGTGCCCATATAAACAACCGCCTGCAGCAGCCGTACGGAAATCATGTTCATCCGACGTACTGTATACTTCATCTTCTAAAGTATGAGAACGAACCCTATAATAGTGATCCGTACTAGATGTTAAGCCTTCCAGATGGAACTGAGGAAAATCTGTTAACGGATCAAGGGGTTCAAACTCAGGATCGGTAGAATCCAAATGCCACTGATAATCATCCCAATCCGTATGGCTTGAAGTGTCATATGCAATTTCGTGGTATCCAACCTCTTTATCCAACAACCATCCTATACCCGCTTCGAACGCACCTACCTCGTGATCTACCTCCAATATCTCAGGCGGCCGGATCAGTCTCAACGATCCATCTTCTATCACTATCAAATCGTCCTGTTCCTCCGTCTCGTGCTCCCATCCTTTTTGACTTTCAACGACCCACTTTCTTTTCTCTTCTTCTATGAAATAGGCGGTAACTTCTTTGTCCGAGTCCATGGTAATGGTGATTTCGTCTTCGTACTTCTCAAAGTCCGGATAATCACCTAACCAGTTGTTGAACCTGTATCCCTCTTCAGGTATGGTTTCTATCGTGACTTCTTCATTCCATTCAAAGGTATGCGTGCCTGGTTCAGGATCAGTAGTCCCCTCTCCATCCACATCTATCGTAAGAACTGGATCATATATCTGATAAAAAAGCCTCGGGTAATCTCTTCCATCGTTTATGAACCATGTATGATTATCCCATTCATTTATCAGGGCTATATCCCAGGGAGATTCATAAGTATCGTATGTTTGCATGATTGATGTTGGATAAGCTTCAACGTTATCAGAAGCACCGCTTTGGTCGTCTCCTATGGGAACAGATTGTCCTGTGGTTTCCTCATCGGAAAAAGAATCATAAATAGATCCTCCTGAAGGATAATTCGCAGCGGCTCCATTGGTTCCAACAAGCCCACCAACGCTGCCCCCTCCATCAACTTGACCAGCAGCATATGAGTTCATTATCGTTCCTATATGCAATCCAACCAATCCACCGACATGCAATAAATTTGGACCGCTAACGCTCACAGAAGCGTAGCAATCGGTTATAATACCCTGGTGTTGTCCCACAAAACCCCCTACACTAAAATCGGAATCATCCACACCTACCACCGAACCGCCTTCAACGTAAGAATTCTCTATATGTGCATCTTCTCGAGTCAATCCTGCTAGAGCACCCACACCGGACAATCCCACCATATCAACATCGACTAATCCTAGATCTTTAACTTCGCCGCCACCGTCCAATTTTACGAACAGACCAAGCACATCTTCATCCGCTCTATCCATATATAGATTTTTTATCTCGTAGCCTTGACCGTCAAAATATCCCGTGAAAGGTGCTGCTGGCTCGTATTCGCCTATGGGATCCCAACCATTGCCTCCATCCCAATCTTCAGTCTCGCTAGCATCGATGTCGTTCTGTAATTCGTAATAAGCATCTAGATCGTTTCTAATCCAGTTCAACTCTTCGATGTTCGTTATCAGATACGGTTCGTCCTGGGTACCTTCACCATCTGGTTCCTGTTCTCCTCCCTGGGGCTCAAAAGTAATTGACTTTTCTACAAATCTGCCGGATTCGATCTCTTTGTTTGAATCCACGAGGTGGACCGCACTGCCAAAACTCATCCCAACAAGGAATACAACGATCAACACAACCCAAACCTTAGATTTACTACATATCATTAATACCAACTCGGTTTATCACTATTTTATCACTATTTATGCCGCTCAATACCTAAAGTTCTTTCCACATATAAATAGATTTTTAATTACTTGCCCCTTAAAAAGCAAAAGGCTGACTCAGACGATCAGATATCAGTCTAGTTTTTTATTCGGTCAGATCTCTTCGCCACAGGCATAGCATTTTTCTGAGTCGGCACTCACTTTATTCCCACAAAGTGAACATCTGATGGTTTCTTCTAGCTTCTCGTCTTCCACGTCTTTCTCTTGTTCCTCTTTCTCTTCTTCACTTTCCTCTTGTTCCTCCTCTTGTTCCTCCTCTTGTTCCTCTTTCTCTTCTTCACTTTCCTCTTGTTCCTCCTCTTGTTCCTCCTCTTGTTCCTCCTCTTGTTCCTCTTTCTCTTCTTCACTTTCCTCTTGTTCCTCGTCTAACTCTAGTTCCTCTTCTATCTGTTCGTCTAGCTCTCTTTCTAATTTCCTTTCAAGGTCTAAATCTTCTTCCTCTCCGTCCTCTTTCTTGGACTTCTTGGGCTTCTTCTTGACTTTTTTGATCCTTTTCATTTTCTTTTTCTTCTTCATAGCTTTACCCGAAGGGGCTTCATCTTGTGAAGGCGGTGTCTTTTTCTCCGCTTCGCTTACCCACGAAGGCTTCGGCGGTATACCTTTGGGTGTTTCTTCTTTCTCCTCTTCTTCCTCTCCCCTTCTCTTCCAAAGCAGGATCAAAAGTATCAAAGCGATAAGTATTACTAGAAACAACCACCAGTAATCCAAGATATGGAACGTATCTATGGTGAATTCTATGCTCTCTATGTGAACGTT
>PUKQ01000158.1 GCA_003550565.1 Syntrophomonadaceae bacterium | reverse complement strand
TCCCCGGAAATTTCTCTGCCTTCTGCCCATAAATCCAAGACCTGCCCCCCCATCATGCCTTCAACTCCTGAAGCTCGGGCCAACTCACCAACCAGAGCAAGAGCCTTACCGGGGCAATTATGTTCCTGCCCATAATCAGCAGTAACTTCAAAGGCCAAGGAAAGCAAAGCATTTCCGGTTAATATTGCCGTAGCTTCGTCATATGCAATATGACAGGTAGGCTGGTTACGCCGCATGTCATCATTATCAAGGGCGGGAAGATCGTCGTGGATTAAGGAATAAGTATGTACCAGTTCCAATGTACAGCCAATTTTCCCTAAACTTTTTTCTATGCCGGTTTCCAACATTTCAGCCGTAGCTAAAAACAATATCGGCCTAATACGCTTTCCTCCGGCCATTACCGTATATTCCATGGCATCATGAATAACCCGGGGGTATTTAGGATAAGCTCGCAAAATTTCAGCCAGGCACTGATCTATAAATTCTTTTTTTTCCTCCAGGTAAATATTTATATCCTTACCGCCCATTTAGATCCTCGCCTTTATCTTCTCCGTCTTGACTTCTAAACTCATCCTCGCTATTCTCAGGCGAAGAAATAAAATTATCTTTTTCATTTGTTTCATTTTCCACTTCTTTTAATAAATATTCCACCTTGTATTCAGCTTCCACCAAAATTTCACGGCAGGTGCGAGAAAGCCTAATTCCCTCCTGAAAATAACGGAGGGAGTCTTCCAGGGAAAGGTTTCCCTCTTCTAAATGCTGCACCACTTCTTCCAGTTTTTTTAAGGCTTCCTCAAATGTAAGATCCAATTTTTCATGATGATCATGCATTTCACTCTCTTGATCCTTTCCGGTGTTATTTTCCTTCAATATTTTCACCTCCGCAGGATTCTTCCGCCACAAAAATGTCTTCTACCCGAGACCAGGCATGTCCATCAATAAAGTTCAACTTTATAAGCTGCCGGTTCTTTAAATCTTTAACAGAATTAATCAAGTTGCCTGATTCATTTTCACAATAGCTGTATCCCCTCTGCATTATCTTAAAAGGGCTTAAGCCATTTAACCTGGTTTGGGCATTATCAAAGCGGTAAGCCCTCTCTTTTAACAGGTTAATCATAGCATTTTTGAAGCGCTGTTCCAAGTTACTCTGTTGTTCCTGCTTTTTTTTAATATCCTGTAAGGGAAGCTGGTAAAAGCGGCGGCGAATGGTATGATCCAATTTTTGCTTTTCCCGCTCAATCTTATTTGCCAGGGCTTTGCCACCGCGCTCTGTTAAGCCATAGATATAGTTAAGCAATTCATAAATATCAGGAAGTATATAGGAAACTGCTCCTGTGGGAGTCGGTGCCCGTAAATCTGCCACAAAGTCAGCTATGGTAAAATCTGTTTCATGTCCTACTGCCGAAACCACGGGGATGCGTGAATTAAATATTTCCCGCGCTACTTCTTCACTATTGAAAGCCCACAAATCCTCCAAAGATCCTCCACCGCGGGCTAACACAATAACATCAACATCAGATCGCTTATTCAGATAATCAATAGAACTGACAATATCAGTCGGCGCACCGGTTCCCTGGACAAGGGTTTCCACCACTAAGAAAGTTACATGCGGGTATCTTTGTTCGGCAGTGCTCAATATATCTTGGAGTGCCGCGCCTGTGGGAGAAGTTACTAACCCAACACAGCGTGGGAATCGTGGCAGTTCCTGTTTGTAGCGCGCATCAAAGAGCCCTTCCGCCTCAAATTTCTTTTTTAACTGTTCATAAGCCAGATATAGGGCTCCCAATCCTGCAGGTTCCATTTCGCGCACATAAAATTGGTAGATTCCTTCTTTCTCATAAACAGAAACATTCCCCCGCACCCATACATTCATTCCATCAGAGGGAAGAAATTTACAATACCGATTGTTTCCTTTAAAAAAAACGCAGCGTAATAATGATTTTTCATCTTTAAGGGTGAAGTACATATGCCCGGATCGATGAAATTTAAAATTCGACAGCTCCCCCTCTACCCATAAATTCTGCAGAAAGGGATCGTGGTCAAAAAAATTCTTTATATAGCGAGTTAATTCGGTCACAGAAATTACCGATGTCTCCATCTTTTCCCTCCATGTTGAAGCTAAATCGCTATGAAAATAAGAGTGGGACAAGTAGGCAAATATTTTGCCCCCCTTGTCCCAGATATTTAGGCATAATTATCTTACTGTAAGCCTTGCTTAATCTTGAAAGCTTGTAAAGTGTTTAACATAAGCATGGTAATAGTCATAGGACCCACACCACCGGGAACGGGAGATATGTAGCCGGCTACTTTTTCCGCACTTTCAAATTCCACGTCTCCCACCATTTTTTCATCTATAAAGTTGATACCAACATCAATTACAACTGCACCGGGCTTAATCCAATCGCCCTTTACCATTTCAGCACGCCCCGCTGCCGCAATAAGCACATCGGCTTCACGGCAGACCGCCGGCAGGTCGGCAGTGCGAGAATGACAAATGGTTACGGTGGCATGGCGCTCCAACAACAAAAGCGCTACCGGCTTACCTACTATGTTGCTGCGGCCTATTACTAC
>PUKQ01000242.1 GCA_003550565.1 Syntrophomonadaceae bacterium | reverse complement strand
GAAGGTAAAGGGCAAGTGGCAGCTTGGTTAACAGAATTACGCCGAAAACAAACCGAATTACAGTCATACTATTTTGGGATACGAGTGGGGGGTAGCAACGCTGAACACCGGTTTCATCTGCCGAATGGGAAAAAATACACTTCCAGAGTTATGCCTACAGCCGCCTGGGTTGACCCAAACATCATAAGTGTATTGGGGGCAGGACATGTAATAAAGCTAGATACCTTGTTAAAAGAAATTGAAGAGTTAAAAGAACTGCATGGAGAGTGTAAATTATTGATAGACCCACAAGCAGGAGTAATTCAAGAGAATCATGTTCAACAAGGTAAAGAGACAAACTGGAGAGGTTCTACTCACCAAGGGACTGGACAGGCTGTTGTACACAAAGTAAAAAGAGATGGTACTTTCAATTTAGCTGCGAGTTACCCAGAGTTACAACCTCATATTTTTCACCATGGCTTACCTTCGTTAATGAATGTTTGGTTACAAAGTGGGAGGCGTGGTTTAATAGAGGGGAATCAAGGGGTGTTGTTATCTCTCAATCACGGGTACTACCCTTATTGCACTTCCAAAGATACTACACCTGCCGCACTCTTGGCCGAAGCAGGGGTAGCTACATGTTGGCTTGATAAGATATATACAATTTATAGAACTGTTCCAATGCGTGTACCAGGAAATAGTGGGCCAACTGGAGGGGCTGAATTAACCTGGGAAAAATTAGAAGACTCGATAAGTGTGGAAATACCAGAACAAATGAAAGTGCAGACGGATTCTGGCGATAGAGAACGGGTGTTTCTGTGGTCTTGGGAAGATTTCGAAAAGTCGATGGTATTGTGTAATCCAGATTATATTATACTAACTTTTTTAGACTGGTACCCACAAAGTTTAATGGGTATGGACATAGATGCATTTAGAAGAAGAATAGAAAATCTTACCAAGAAACCGATAATACTATTAAGGTATGGACCTAAATGGGAAGATTATATATATGATTTGCACAAACACAGAAATGGGGTGAAGTAACAGTGGAACTTATAGCTAATAAACCGATAGGTGCTATGGGGCGTTTAGTAATCCCTGAAATTATTCGGGAACGACACAACTTAAAGCAAGGCTCTGTGTTGGATATTTATGTTGACGGGGAAAGTATCGTGTTGAAGCCACACAAAAAGCCACCACAATTAAATAATTGTTGTGTGTGTGAAAAAGTGTATGCAAGTTTGATTGTACAGGGGCAGTTATTTTGTACAAGATGTGCGGAGAATTTATTAAAAGAAATACAAACTGCGTTGGAAAAGGAGTGAGTAGAATGCCTAAATTCCAACTAGCGTATTTGGCAGGACCTGTAGATTTAATCAGTGAAAAAGAAAGTAAATTTTGGAGAGAAAATTTGTCGAGTGACCTTTCCAAACAGAACATATCTTCTTATTCTCCCCCACATGCTTTCACGTTAGCTAATTCAGAGGGAGAAAAAATAATGGAGATAAATTGGAAAGCAATTGAACAATGTGATTTATTTATACTAAATTTAACACAAGACACTTTAACGATTGGAGGGATTAGAGAATTACAAAAAGCGATAGACTGGGGTAAGCATACTATAATAATAATAAAATCGGAAAGCATGCAAAAACATATTGTATATTTATCAGATGTTACAGCCGTGGTTACTTCTACTGATGCAGTTTTAGAACATGTTAAATATTTGGAATTGGAAAGAGACAGGGGGGAGGGCATTGATAGAACATGCGTTAAATTACCTGAAACTGGGATGGAACGTAGTACCAGTTAAAGAAGATAAAACCCCCCTTATTGAATGGAAAAACTACCAGAAGCAAAAAGTTACAGAGGATCAAGTAAAGACTTGGTGGACACAATGGCCAGATGCTAATATAGCTGTTATAACCGGTGGAGTATCAGGTATCTTAGTAATTGACGTAGAAGATGAAAGAGGTAAAGAAAATTTAACAGAATACACTGAGAATGGGATTTTTGAAAAAACGTTAGTCAGCCAAACGGGGGGTGGGGGTTGGCATTTGTTTTTTAAACACCCAGGATATCACTGTTCTAACTTAGTAAGAATATTTCCTGGAGTAGATGTAAGGGGTGATGGTGGTTACGTGGTTGTCCCTCCTTCCACCCATGCTTCCAATAACAAATACCGGTGGGTAAACAGGACAAAACCAGTGTCAGTCCCGGGTAAATTACAAAAATCGTTGTATAAGGATAAAGCAAAGCTTAACGAAGATAACTGGAAAGAAGAATTAGAAGAGGGACGCAGGGACGATGAAGTAACCAGGAGAGCAGGAAAGTTAATTAGGGCAGGTATACCACCACAAGAAACAGTTAGTATGTTAATGGCATGGAACATAGAACACTGTAAGCCACCGTTACCGAGACGAGACATTGAGAGGATAGCCGGTTCTATTGGTAAAAAAGAAAAAAGTAGAGTAGAAACGGAGAAACAGTCACAGCAAAGCACACCATTTACTGTGACTGACTTTAAATCTACCTTAGAGAAGTACGGTCAAGATGAAACGGTGTGGACGTTAAAAGATTGGCTACCTAAAGCAACAGTGGGGTTGATAGTTGCCCCTCCTGGCCATTACAAGACTTGGATGTTTTTGGATTTAGCAGTGGCGGTGTCAACAGGAGGGTATTTTTTAAGCCAGTTTAAAGTGTCACGTCCGGGGCCGGTGCTGATTATACAACAGGAAGATCCGTTCTCAATGCTGTTTGAAAGAATAGGGTCTATAATGAACATAAGTCCTGTCGAAGTTGATGGAGAAAACCATACAGTACCTCTTCCACCACCCTTTCCCGAAATTTACTGGCACACAGAAAGAACATTAGATTTAGAAAAACCAGAGACTGTTGAAAAATTGGAGCAGGCTGTTAAAAGTATAAAACCAACTTTAATATTGATAGACCCACTGTATTCGGCTGTTTCCACAGCAGAATATATGGCCAAAGGAGCACAGAATATGCTATCTTTAAAAAGAATGAGGGATGAATATCAATGCTCCATTTTAATTGCCCACCACACCACCAAAAAAGGAGATGGAGACGGAAGAGAAAGGGTGTGGGGAAGTCAATTTCTTAATGCATGGCTTGAAACAGGTTGGCAAATTCGGCCAAAAGGCGAAAACACAGTATCTATTAACAGACATTTTAAACAAAGTAGAAGCCCCGGTTATTTAGTGTTAACTTTTGAAATAGACACGTGGAGTTATAAAGTTCACGCAGAGGAAAGCTCGGAACCAGAAAACATAAAAACCAAAATAATGGAAATCCTGGATTCTGGTGATGTAAAGAGTCAACGAGAAGTAGCAAATAAACTGGGAATGACTGGTTTAGGGACCATCAGCAGGTTATTTGACGAATTGGGAGTGAAAAAACGAGGAGCATACTACAAAATGCCAGACGAAAATGGCGATGATTAGGAGGCTAATGAATGATACCCTGGGATAAGCACAGAGAAGCGGTTTTCTTGGATAGATATGCAATGAAAAACGATGAGGGTAAAGTTATGGAATTAGAGTCTAAGTACATGTGGAAACGAGTAGCTGACAGTTTGGCATTCGATGAAAAAGAATCACATTTATTTTATACAGCTTTACAAAATTTTACTTTTGTTCCTGGTGGTCGTATTCTAGCTGCTGCCGGAATTGGAAATTCGTCTACCTTCTATAACTGTTACGTTGTACCAATAGAAGACAGTGAAGGTATAGCCGGTGTGGACAGTCGGCAAAGTATATTAGACACTATAAAGATAGCAATTGAAATTGTATGTAGGGGTGGTGGTGTTGGCATAAAATGGTCATCTTTAAGACCACGGGGTGCCTATATTAAAGGGGTCCATGGAAGAAGTTCTGGACCTGTTGGTTGGATGATGGGCACAGACACGTTGTCTGACCAAATAGAGCAAGGAGGAAGCAGAGAACCGGCTATGATGTTTGTGTTAGATGACTGGCACCCAGACGTAATCGAATTTATAAACGTAAAAAGACAGCGTAATATTCTGCAGCATGCTAATTTATCAGTAGCGATATCTGATAGATTTATGAAGGTGTTAAAAGAAGATGGTATTTGGGAGTTTATATTCCCGGATATACGGGACCCGAATTATGATGAAATGTGGGATGGGAACATTGAGGGTTGGGTGTCTGCAGGTAGACCAATAATAAAACATGGAGAAATAAAAGCCAGGGAATTGTGGAAAATTATTTGTGAATCAGCGTGGGAAAATGGAGAACCGGGTGTAGTATTTTTGGAGCGTTATAATAAGTTATCAAACACGTGGTATTGTGATCCTATTATTTCGGTTAACCCTTGTTTTACAGGAAACATGAGACTTTTAACGGAAGATGGTTATAAACGTTTTGACGAAATTGTTGGAGCAGTAAATATTGTAAATGGGGATGGAAAAGTTGTTCATGGTAAAGTATGGAAAACAGGTACAAAGAACATTGTTCAGTTGAAGTTGTCTGATAAACGTATTATTGAATGTACACCGGATCACAAATTCATGACTACTGACGGTGAAAGCATCCCAGCCCGTGACTTAAAAGGGAAGAAATTAATGCCTAATGTAAATTTTACAAAAAACTTCGATATGTTTTATATTAAGTTGGGGTTTATTCAAGGCGATGGTCAGTTGACCCGGTTAGGAGAAAAACATCCACGACATAAAGGTATAGAAGTTGATATTGGTAAAAAAGATTGGGGGTTGCTGACTTTATTTGAGGGCGATGCGTACAGTCAAGGGGAACGTAAAATTTATTTACAAGGATATAACGATATACTGTTAAATTTAGGTTTCTACCCGGCAATATCAACACAAAGAGTGTTTCCGCTAAAATATAATGAATGGAACAGGAAACAACAACGAAGTTTTCTTAGGGGGTGTTATTCTGCCAATGGGTCAGTTTGCACTAGAATTACGTATAAAACAACGAGTATAGTTTTTGCCAAACAACTAATTACCAGCCTGGAAACATTTGGTATTAAAGCATATTTAACAACAAACAAACAAAAAAACATTCAATTTAAAAATGGAAATTACGAGTGTAAAGAAAGTTATGATGTAAACATCGCACAGTATAAAAGTATACAAACGTTTTTTGAAGAAATTGGGTTCGAATTGGAATACAGAAATGAGAAACTAAAAAATTTGTTATTAAAACGTGCTCCTTTTGTAGAACGTATTACTAACGGGGACAACGCCGTTGTTTATGATTTTAGTGAACCGGAAACAAATTGGGGAGTCGTTGAGGGTGTTGTTGTACACAACTGTGGTGAACAAGGACTGAATGGTTGGGGAGCTTGTAATTTAGGGTCTATTAATTTGGTTCAGTTGATTAATAGTTCAACTGGGGAGATAGACTGGCCAAGATTAAAGGAAATTGTTCACGTGGGGGTTAGGCTGCTTGACAACGTAATTGATCTCAATGTTTATATAAATGACAAAATGAAGAGATCCCAAATGAACAATAGACGTATTGGAATAGGTACAATGGGGTTAGCAGATACGATGCTAGTAAATAAGATACGGTATGGTAGTGAAAAATCTTTAGAGTTTATACATTATCTATACAAATTTATAAGAAACGAAGCTTATAAAGCCAGTATTGAATTAGCTAAAGAACGGGGACCTGCACCTAATTTTGACGTGGATAAGTACCTTAGAAGCGAATTCATAAAAACTCTGCCAGAGGGGATAAGAGAGGATATTAGAAAACACGGAGTAAGGAACATGACGCTTCTTACACAAGCCCCTACAGGCACCACCAGTCTTTTGGCCGGAGTTTCCAGTGGGATTGAGCCAATATACCAATGGACCTACAAAAGAGTGGATAACATGGGAGAGCACGTCATTAAACACCCAACGTACACTCTGTATGAGAATGAAGACAAACTTCCTGAATTTATGGTAACGGCTCACGATTTAACTCCCGAAGAACATGTGTTGGTTCAGGCAGTTGTTCAGCAATATGTGGACAGCTCTATTTCAAAAACCGTCAATGCTCCCGAAAATCATACAGTTGACCAGGTTGATAAGCTATATCGTATGGCTTATGAGTATAATTGCAAAGGAGTAACCTATTACAGGGACGGGAGTAGGACGGGTGTATACCAAAAAATTGAAGAAACAGCGTCTGAAATAATAAAACCTAAAACCAGGCCAAAAGTGTTATCTGGCAAAACTGTTAAATGGGACACACCATTGGGCAACCTTTTAGTAACGCTAAACCTGGACGAGTATGGTAGACCTTTTGAAACCATTTGCCAATTAGGGAAAAACGGGTCTGATGTGTTGGCCTTTACGGAAGCAATAGGAAGGTTGATTTCCATATCGCTTAGAAGTGGTATTGATATTGAAAGTATAATACACCATTTAAAGGAAATTGGTGGTTCCTCCAGTCTTGGTTATGGTTCTAACCGGGTAAAATCAGTTCCCGATGCAATAGCACAAGCTTTGATGTTTATGACTGAAACAACAGAGGTAGAAAACACGGTTGGGGAAATCTGTCCACAATGTCAAAATTATACGTTAATAAGGCAAGAGGGTTGTATGTCTTGCGTTAGATGTGACTACTATAAATGTTAGGGAGGGGGAGGAGGTTTTATAAATGGACTCTTTGTTAGAAAAGATTAATCTTATGATGGAGTTATTGCATGAATATGACGGGACAACTAAAATCGTATTCTGCGATAAATTACCAAGAGAAGGTAGGTTTAGTGGTTATTGTGTATTGGCCGGATTAAATAGATATTGTGAACCTAGTCTAGAGCAATCTTTAAAAAAAGCTTTAAAAGGGGTTTTATAAGGGAGGTGAAAATATTGACCTTACAAAGAACGGGGGGAGAAAATCTATGTAGAACGTGCAAAAAAGGTGCACCTGCAGACAATCAATTGAAGGTGTTTTCTTGTTATGCCAAAGGGGGTATAAAAAGAAATACTGAAAGTAGAACAGATTACTTTAAAAGAAGTTTAGTAGAAGCAAAACAGGATTGCACAGAGTATGTACACAGAGAATAAAAAAAAAATGCCGGGGTCGGTTGTTTAAACCCCGGCTAATCACTATAGGAGGAGGAACACTTGTTATTCACCTTGATATAATTTTATAGCCTTTTTCCATTGAGAGGCTGGAATCTCTCTTCTACGTGCACTACTTTCTAAATTAGAGAATTGAATCCCAAATTCCTTTTTCAATAAAGTTAATGTTTCAGCAGCTTTATCATGATTGCCCGTTTCCATGTGCTGCCAAAAATCATCATATACGCTGGTAGCGGTTACATTACGGTAAGTTGATTCGATATCAAAGGCAGTTTGTTGTGAAAATTGTTTTATAGTTGCCAAAGCCATAGTCCGGATGTTTTGGTAGGGTATACCTTTATATCTAGTATAAATACCCAAGGACCTGTGAAGAGCGTTAACTACCGAAGTTTCCCATTTTTTCTCATCTTTTTTGTAACCTGATTGGTATTCTTCCTGTGAAACAATATCTCCCATAGCGTTTATTATACTATAAGCAGTTTGTATCGTTTCATTAGCTAGGTCCGTTGCCGGGTCTTCAAACCCGTATGCACCCCACGGTCCACGCTGTATCATACTATTTACACTATCTATCATATTACCCACAATATAAATGTAGGACATATTGGTTACAAAGTAATTTAATGCATGCTGCGCCCTGCTTTTTCGTTCTCTCTGATAGAATCTATCTCTTGCTTCATCTATACCAAATATTAACAGTGAACCCATTAAAATAGCCATGATTGTTTTAACAAGTTTAGCTTTATCTTTTGGAGTTCGACCACTGTTGCGGTATTTATTTACACCACGTACTGCCATGTTGAATATCTTATTTCTTTGAGTAGTAAACATTGTCATTCCACGAACAAACATACTACGTTCTCTACCAATGTTACTTCTGGTGTGGGGTAAATAAGTTGGTTGAGTATTGTTTACTACACGTTCCCAGGTAACTGCTACTTCATTGAAAAAATCGTCCCCTGTAAGTTGCGGCTTAGTGTCTTTTACATATAATTTAACAGCTTCCCATAGTTTACCAACAGCTACAGTATCAAAACCACGAATACCAGTCAAGAATTTGTCAGTCCACGGTTTACGTCCAGTGATATGCAATAACTCTCTTCCTACTTCAGCTATTTCACCTGTTTCTCTGTTCATCATTCCCATCAATCTTAATCTACCTTGTGGAGAGTATTTTCTGATCTCTTCTAAATTTAACTTTTTAGGAAGAGCTTGTGACAAATATTTAATTGGTATATCCTCTGAAGCCAACAGATAAGACACAGGCTGTTTGAACATAATCCATATATTAGCACCTAAAATGGCTTTTTGAATTCTACTTAATAAATCTAAACCAAACTGTTCGAGTTCTGTCCTTCTTGTAATTTCCCCTTCTATATCATTAAGATATCTTTCTATAGCTTCGTAATAATGATACAATCCTCTGTTTCTTATAGCTTGTGTAAATTTTTCGTTATCCATCATAATGCGGGCATTTCTAATTGGTTCAGCCAGGCCAATGTAGGAAGTAGAGGCTTCTATATTTTGTATAAATGTGAAAAAAGCGTCATCTACAAACAAAGGCATTATAACTTGTTTACGTGATTTTAATACACCCATGTTTTCAAGGATTCTATAACCGAAATTGGTGGAAGGTCTTTTACGGTGTTCTTTTTTCACAAAATCTTTTGGTCTTGCTATAGGGAAGTAATTTTCTACCATAGCTATTTCATATCCTACAAGATTTAACGATGTTTCATTTAAATACTTTTTCATTGTTGTGTTCAATTGCTTAAATATTTCATCAGCCATACCACGTTCTTCCTTAGACATGGACTCAACAACAGTATCCAAATCTTGTTCTGTGATCTTGTAAAGTTTGCTGGGTTGATGTCTTAATACAAATCCACCCTCTATTAAATTTCTTTTATTTCTGCTGTTCTTAGTGTGGAGATAAAAACTCATACGTTCACCTTTAGATACTTTCATGGTTTTGAGTTTTTTCCCTGTATTGACATCCTGGATACCATCTTTTAAAGAAATTTCTTGAAAATCTACGTGTTTACGTTTTTTATTAAAATAGGTACTCCATGGAAGAATATTATTTATTCCTATTTCTTGTGCTTTTTTACTGATTGGGTCCGTGGCTTCAAACAAAGCTTTATATTTTTTACTGTACCCCCTATCTATACCGTCATACATGATTTCTAAAATAGGGCTGTTGTCTACTCCAGACAAAATTTCGGCCATAGTGTTAACCATATAACTGTCTACTGTCAAGAATTTTTGTATTTTAGGTATTCTAAAGTCAGTTTCCCCACTGTCTAAGATGTCCGGATTTACCCCACCGGTTTTACGGTGAGATTCCTCCATCAATTTTACTGACTTATCAATTTTTCCACTAACCTCTTTTAAATTACCGCCAATTATAAAATGGTTGGCACTTTCATTCATTTTTGCCAGGTGGAGAATAGCGTGTAAAGTGTTGAGTATCTCGTTGTAATCCATGTTCATGTATGACTTTTTAGCGGATTTGTACACTTCTTCAAGAAGCTCTTTGTGTACGTCTGCCCCAGATTCTCTTTCCAAAGCTTCTTGGATTTGTTGCATACGGCGCATTCTGTTTATTTTTTCCGGGTCTTTTACAATTTTAGCAAATTCAATTTCTTCCATTAAATCATAAACAGCGTCACGGTATTCTGGCCGCATGTATTTAGGGTTAATTTTCTTAACTTGACCAAGTACCTTGTTTAACTCTTTTCTTTGTTTCTCATTAAATTCAGAATTGTTATCAATTATTTCTTTTAATTGTGGTGGTTTCACAGGACGAAGAGTATATTTTACTTCATCTGATGTTTGTCCATATAATTTTGTATATGCATTTGTATTGGTATCATATTCATATATAGCTTCAATTTGATTTACAGGTACAGAACCTTCTAAAACAAATGTAGGACCATATTTACGTTCATCATATACTGAAACGATTTCTGAATCAGGTTTAAGTTTATGTTTGTCTATGGCATCTACTATAAATTGTAAAAATGACCCTTTAATGTTGGGGTCTCGTACTTTTCTATTAATTTCTTCAGCTATTTCTGGATATTTTTCCTCAAATTTATCATAATTATCCATTACAGTACCAGAATCCATTAAAGCAGCCGGATCCTCTAATGATTTTTCTATGACTATTACAGCCATGTCTTTATGCCCAAAAAAGTACTCTATAGCATCATGCCTATATTTTGCATAATGCTCAACATCTGAAAATTTAGTAAATGCATATACACCTTCAGTTGTAGGATACCCCAGACCTTCTTTATAAATTTCCGCATCCGGAACTTTTCTTAATCCGTGTTTTATTATATCAGGTACATGTTTTTTAAATACAATATGAAATGAATATTTATTACTTTTATCATATTCTACTAATTCTTTTTTATAGTCTTTTTGAAGTTTTAAAGATTTTACAGGACGAAGAGCAAACGTGTACTGACCAGAACCAAGAACGTCATCTTTCATCTGTTGGGTTACTGGAATGGATGGTAAATAAGGCAATACCCCGGCTTTTTCTGCCGTTAAATTAGATACATATTCTTCTGAACCTATTCTACTCATTGGAACGGATTCTACGTTAACGCCCCACTGTTTTAAATAGCCTTTACCTTTACTGTCCTGCAACCACTTAAACATACTACCCGGTTGGTAAACTGGATTTTTTTCTGTACCTGTAACATTACCATAATACCCCGATGCTCTTTCAGAAGGTTGCATTATACCGGGAGCCCAACTTATTCTATCAATATCTTCTTCAGCTGCTTTGTGTAGTAAACGTTTAAAAGTATATTCATGCCAATTTTTAACCAAAGGAGCTGCAGGGGGTACTTCAGCTACTTTTTCATATTGTGTGGCAATTTTGTAATGCTCTTCCGTTGCTTCTTTAAATTTATTGAAAGTATTGTAATTTTCTAAATGAGCCGGTCTTCCATCAGCAAGACTTAAATGGAAATTTTTAGGAAAAGTTAACATGTTTAACATACCAACTGGTGTTACACTATGAACTAAATCGTTTATAGTGTATTCTTTATCTGTAATGTTATTATAAACTAATAAACTGGGCCACGCAGTAGCTTCTTTAATAAATTCATCCTGGGCATTTAACATTCGTTCTTCAGCAAACTCTTTTTCTTTTTCTAACCTTATAATTTCTTCTTCATTAATATAGCCTCTTTTTTGTCCTTCTTGATGCCAATCACTTTGTATTTCACGAACAAACATTTCTCTGCCGTGCCCAAGTATATCAAATATGTCATATCTGGCATGAGCTAACACATTTTCCTCATCCCAATGGGGAGTCACATATGATACTCCTTCAGGAGTATCGTTCCAAATAAATAAAGATTCTGCATGCTTAAGATGTTGTACATCTTCTCTTAAAGAATCAATACGTGGGGGAGCACCTTCATGTCGGGTTACACCAAAAGCCCCCACCGGTAAAAGAAGCATATTAACGTCGTCCCAATTAGTGTAAATATGCCAAGCTGTCCTGGCTCTGTTGTATGAATCCTCACTAAAATTTTCTGCTACCATGTATTCATACGGTTCTATTATGGACATTTTTGCATTCCATAATTCAAGTAAATAATCTCCTACTAATGCGTTTAAATTTTTTATACCAATAGCGTCTAAATGCGCCCTTAGTTCTTCTATCTCTTCTATTTCATCAAATTTAGGCAACGTTTCGTCTGCTTGCATTATCATGTTTACTGCTTCTTCTGTAGTATAAGTTATACTTGGGTCTTGACGACTACGAAGATCATCTGATCTTTGGTTTATTTGTTGTGTTAATTTTTCTCTCATATCAAGTCTTTTGTCTATTTCAGTATCATACACCGATTTTAAAGTGTTTATAAATTCTGGCTTTGATTCTTTTATGTCAACAGTCTTTTCAACTTCTGTTATTTTTATTTCATTTCTACGTAATTCACTTAGTACTTCATGTTTTGT
>PUKQ01000209.1 GCA_003550565.1 Syntrophomonadaceae bacterium | reverse complement strand
TTTTGCAACTTTTATATTTGCCGTAGGAAAACCTATCTTTTCTCCCCTGCCATCACCTTTTACTACTTCCCCATAGCGGTAATAATAATAATTCAAAAACTTTGAGGCCTCTTTTACTTTTCCTTCTGAAAGCATGCCTCGTATATTAGAACTGCTGACTATATTACCTTCAATATTTACCGGCGGACAGACTACTATTTCTACATTATTTTCAATGCCCCATTTATTTAAACTCTGCGTATTACCAAGGGCATTTTTACCAAAAGAATAATCAAAGCCCGTTACTACGCCCTTAGCATTAATACTATCTTTTATATAAATATCCAAAAATTTATGGGGGGAGATTTGGGCGATATAACTGTTAAAAGGTTCAACAATAAGATAATCAAGCCCCAGAAGTGTCAAAATGTCGGCTTTCATTTTCACATCAGTTAAAATTTGCAAATTGCTACCTGGATAAATTATTTTTGCGGGGTGGGGTTCAAAAATAAGAGCTCCACTGAGTAGGTTTTTTCCTTTGGCCTTTTGGACTGTCTTTTTTATTACAGATTGATGGCCCAGGTGAACTCCATCAAAATTACCAAGAGCTATAAATATATTGTTTTTACATTTATTTGGCAAATTTTCAATACCATTTATAATCTGCATCTAATATATCCCCTTTTTTTAACGTAGTATTTTTTCCGGCTTAAACATTAATCCCCGGGAGGTATTCTCCCAGTGTCCGATACCCCAAAAGTTATTTTTTTGATCATATATTCTCCATAATTTTTCATCCGCTGAATAATTCCTTTTTCCCAAAACTTGATTTCTAAAAAGATAATTTCCTCTTGCCAGGAAAGGTATTGCTTCATTAATTACTTCTAACCAATCCATTTCATGTAAAGGATAATCCATAGGATATAATAAATCATCTATACTTTGTTCGGCAATAGCATTATCTAATCTTTCTAAAGTTACACTATCTTTAAGGTTAAAGTTCGCCACCTTCGTCCTGACTAAAAAAGATAAATGTGCTCCACAGCCTATTTGTTCCCCAATGTTCTGAGCTAATGATCTAATATAAGTTCCGTGTGAACATTCTATGTCAATAAGTAATCTGGAATAATCACTTTTAAAATAATCTACTAGTTTTAATTGAAATATATTTACTTTTCGTGATGGGGAATTAATTGGCATACCCTCCTGGGCCCATTTATATAATCTTTTACCCTGATATTGAACTGCAGAATATGCAGGGGGAATTTGTTCAATTTCGCCAATATAATTAGACAAAAAATTTATTATATCATCTACAGACAATTCAGGTACAGTTTGAATAGAAGTTATATTGCCTTCACCGTCCAAAGTATCTGTAGATATTCCCAGGGTAATTTCCCCTCTATAGGCTTTTTTACCACTTAAAAGAAATGACGAAATACGGGTAGCTTTGCCTAAGCATAAAGGTAAAACCCCTGACGCAGCAGGATCCAGAGTGCCGGTGTGCCCAATTTTAATTCCCGGCAATTTCTTGCGTGTAAATGCTACAACATCATGTGATGTCATGCCGGATGGCTTCAAAATATTCAATATAGCATTCAATTTAAATCACCGTCATTTTAAGTTATAAGTTTGTTGTAGAATAAACGCAATCAAAAAACGGAGCTATTTTGTCTCAGTAATAACTTGAGATAAGATTAACTGCAGCTTCCAGGGTTTTCTTTTTCGTGTGCGCATAAAAACCTTCTGCACGAAATCCTGCAGCTTTAGCATGACCGCCGCCATTAAATTTTTCAGCTATTTTGCTTACATCAACTTCTTTACTCCGCATTCCCACCTTTACTTCTCCTTTTCCATTTACATAAAAAAGCATTCCAATTTCCACAGTGTCAATGCTTTTTGCATAATTTACTATGCCATCAAGTATTTCCAGGGAAGCGCCTACTTCAAATAAATTTTCTTCACTTATTGTCATACAGGCTATTTTGCCATCCTCAAATAGTTCTAGTGAAGAAAGGGCTTTGTTTAGCAGCAAATAATACGCCAATGGTTTTTCATCAAATATTTTTTGGGATATTAAAGAAGGTTGTAATTCATAATTTTTCATTAAGTCGGCAACAATCTGGTGAGCCCGAGGGGTAGAATTCTCGTACTTAAATGAACCTGTATCAGTAGATATAGCTACATAAAGTGCTTGAGCTATCTTTGGATCCAAATAAAGATTTCCCCGGCCAATCAATTCATAAATAATTTCCCCGGTGGCTGATGCTTCCGGATAAACCAGATTTATATGACCAAAATACTCATTGGTTATATGATGATCTATATTGATAATTACTTCAAATTTGTTTAGTTGCTCAACTGAAATTCCTGTTCTGGATGTATCACTGCAATCAAGGACAATTAAAATATTTCCTTCTGCTACTTCTTCATTAAAAATACTTGAAATAAGTGGAGGGTCATCCAAAAAAGTATATTTGGCAGGAACTTGATCGCGGCAAAAAACATTTATAATTTTGCCGCTGTTTAAAAGGGTTTTAGCTAAAGCTATTAATGATCCGATACTATCTCCATCAGGCAAGTAATGAGATACTAAATAAAATGATTC
>PUKQ01000250.1 GCA_003550565.1 Syntrophomonadaceae bacterium | reverse complement strand
GATCCTAATTTTGTGGAAAAACTGCAACCAGGTGACTTTATTGTAGCCGGTAAAAACTTTGGTTGTGGGAGTTCCCGCGAGCATGCACCTATCTCTCTAAAAGCTGCCGGCATCAGTGGTATTATAGCAGTAAGTTTTGCCCGGATTTTTTTTAGAAACGCCATGAACCTGGGATTACCCATTTGGGAATGCCCTGAAGCAGCAGAAGCCATTCAAAATGGAGACCGGTTGATAGTAGACGCAAACAAAGGCTCTATTGAATTACCAGATAAAGGGGAAGTGTATCAGGCGGCGCCTCTACCGGATTTTATTCAAGAACTTATCAGTCACGGCGGGTTAGTAAATTACGTGCGTCAAAAAATGGGTAAACCGCCTTTAGAAAACATGAATGCTTGATTTATTGCTGTAATTAGCCGCAAGCGGGAATAATAACCAAGTAGAATGGTTAATCTACTCATCTTGACAATAAATGAAATCCATATTGAATTAATTATATAATTGCTTTCAACAAGGTTGTTTCATAAAATAATTACTGATAAAATTGATCTGTCTAAGATACTTTAGGAAAAAGTATCTACTGGGATAATGAGAATGTATAAACAGTCTGAATGGTGATTAGGAAAAAACGAAATTACCATCTATAAGTTATTAGCATAAGTATAATCAAATTGAGGTGGCAAGAAGGAGGTATGGGTGCATGGAAAAATATACTAGTGAACAGATTCGTAACGTGGCCTTGGTCGCCCATGGAGGAGCGGGGAAGACTTCACTTACTGAAGCCATGCTTTATGCTACAGGAGCAATAAATCGGTTGGGGAACACAGAAGCAGGCAATACTACCACCGATTTCGACGAGGAAGAAATCAATAGGCAGATTACCATCAACACGGCGATGGCCCCTCTTGAATGGAACCAGAGCAAGATTAATCTCCTGGATACGCCAGGTTATTTTGATTTTCTGGGGGATGTTAAAGGTGCCCTCAGAGCTGTAGACACTGCGATATTAATGGTCGATGCGGTAAACGGGGTGGAAGTAGGGACGGAAAAAGTGTGGGAATACTCCGTGGAGAACAATTTATCCCGCGTGATTTTCATGAATAAACTGGACCGGGAAAATGCTAACTTTGAGCAAACCTTACAACAGTTACAAAATTTCTTTGGGCATCAGGTAGTTCCATTACAGATTCCTTGGGGAGAAGAAGCTAATTTTAAAGGAATCATCGACCTGGTTAACCAAAAAGCTTACACCTTTGATAACTACGGCAAGGAAGTTAAAGAAGAGGAAGTTCCTGCAGATTATGCGGATAAACTGGAAGAAATGAGAGAGAAATTCATTGAAGCAGTAGCGGAAAACGATGATGAACTACTGGAAAAATATCTGGACGGTGAAAATTTAAATGAAGAGGAAATTAGTCAGGGACTAAAGAAGGGAATTTTGAACCAAAATATATTCCCCGTGTTGGTTGGTTCCAGTGTTTTAGGTTATGGGATAAAGCCTTTAATGGATATAATCACCAGGTATTTTCCTACGCCAGTAGAAAGAGGAGAGATTACTGGCAAAGTGCCTGGAAATGAAGAAGAAAAAGCGATTTCACCGGATCCAAGCGGGCCTTTTGCGGCTATGGTTTTTAAAACTCAAACAGACCCCTACGTAGGAAGGATTAACTATCTCCGAGTATATTCTGGAAAGATAGCTCCTGATGCGCAAGTTCTTAATGTGAATAAAGACAAAACAGAAAAAATGACTTCGCCTTTTTATATGAGAGGGAAAAATCAGGTAGCGGCAGAAGAAGTTGTTGCTGGAGATATTGCCTGTGTTTCCAAATTACAGGACACTGGCACTGGTGATACGTTGTGTGATCGGGGGAACCCCATTCAATTTCCCTCTATCGATTTCCCTGAACCAGTTATTTCCTTTGCGGTACAACCAAAAGCAAAAGGAGATGAAGAAAAAGTTGGTACCGGTCTTTCACGGTTTATTGATGAAGATCCCACTTTTCGGGTAGAACGTAATACAGAAACCAGGCAAATGGTAATTTCTGGGATGGGAGAGTTGCATCTTGAAGTTATCATAAACAAGCTACGTCAAAAATTTGGGGTAGAAGTGGAACTGAGCACACCTAAAGTACCTTACAAAGAAACCATTAAAAAGCCTACCAAGGTAGAGAAAAAATACAAGAAGCAATCCGGAGGTAGAGGGCAATACGGACATGTGCATATAGAATTGGAACCTCTGGAACTTGAAAGAGAATTTGAATTTGAAGAGAAAATATTTGGAGGAGTAGTGCCCAAGCAGTATATACCGGCAGTGGAAAAAGGTATCAGAGAGGCCATGGAAGAAGGAGCTTTGGCGGGATATAAAGTTATGGGAGTAAAAGCAACCCTATATGATGGCAGCTATCACCCGGTGGATTCTTCAGAAATGGCTTTTAAGATTGCTGCTTCCCAAGCGTTTAAGCAGGGGATGGAACAAGCTAGCCCGATACTGATGGAGCCGATTATGGAGGTAGAAGTGACAGTTCCCGAAGCTTATATGGGAGATATCATGGGTGATATTAATAGTCGAAGGGGTAAAATATTAGGGATGGACCCTTCCGAT
>PUKQ01000251.1 GCA_003550565.1 Syntrophomonadaceae bacterium | reverse complement strand
TAACTATGGCATCATACCCTATTTCCTGCATTATGCTTAATTCGGCGGCATATCCTTGCGGGGCGAGCCATCCAAAAGAACCTCCTCCCAAAAAATCTCCTGCATTGAAAAGTAAAACCGGTTCATCTTTTTCTTCCCGTATTTCCTCTACTGCTGTAGCCAAACGGGAAAAACCTCCTCTGGTTGGATCTTCTTCATGGGGCAGGTAATCTACCGCGGGAGAATGAGGTATTACTGCCGAGTGCTCGTCGTTAGTATGTAAGATTGTGAAGTTGATTTCATTTTCATGGTTGTAGTTTTCTGCCGAAGTTATTGAAAGTGACCAGGTGAAGAAGATGAGAATTGCAAATGATAGCAAGCATATTAATAAACAAACCGGCAGTAATAGCTTTTTCCCTTGAAACATGTTTGTTACCTCCTTGCCCTCTTAATATTTTGTTGTTATCAATTATGAAAACTTTAGTATCATTATATCTTTTTTTATATATATTTCCAAACTGGCGGCCCAACCTGTTTTTTTTCTGGTTAATTAACAAAGTAAATGCAACCCCCACCGGGAAAATTGGTTGCATTTAATCTTAAAAATAAAGAGGGTTGCATTTACTTTGTCAATTAACCTAATTCTCAAAATTTATTCAGAAATATTTTAATTGTATTGTAATATTTACTAAAATAGAATATCATATAGTATAAATATAAATTAATCGCTAAGTATTAAGTGAGAGGAGTGTTTAAGATGTCCGGTGATCACTACGAAAATTTGGTTACCAAGCTTGGTTTTCCCGGTTCGGACAGGTTAAAAGCTGTGTTAGAGCACCTGATTACTCCGGAACAGGCCTTGATAGCTGACAATTTGCCCGGGGATGTGGCGGAAGCAGCCGAGAACACAGGTGTTGACCAGGACAAGGTCAAAGAGAGCCTGGAAGACATGTTTGATAAAGGGGTGGTTTTCCCCCGGGGAAGTATGGAAGAAAGAAACTATTACCGTTTTGCCCGGGACATTATTCAACTCCATGATGCTACCCAGGCCAGTGGCAAGCTTGACCCGGTAGAGGACAAAAAACTTTACGAGTTATGGCATGACTTTTGCCGGCGCGAAATGTATCCTTTTATATCTGTGTTTGCCCAAAACCTTCCTCAACCTATGGGAAAAGTGGTTCCTGCTTATAAAGCAATTAAAGATTTGCCCGGGGTGCAGCCCTGGGAGAACTTCTCGGAAATACTCAAGGCTCAAGAAAGAATAGCGGTAGTACCTTGCTCCTGCCGCTCACGCACAACAGCGGTGGGAGAAAATTGCAATTATGTTAATGAACCCAAAGATTGGAAATGCCTTCAGTTCGGGCGGGGCGCAGAGTATGTCATTGCCCGGGGCTCGGGCCGCGAGATTAGTTTACAAGAAGCCCTGGAAATTGCCGACCGGGTGGAAGAGGAAGGCTTGGTTCATATTGGCAATTATGATGACAGTATGAAACTTAACACTTCCTGCCAGTGCTGCCAGGACTGCTGTGAAATTTTTGTGGCTATGTCACAGAATGAGGGAAACATAGGGGATGTATATGCTCCGAGCAGGTTTACAGCCGTAATTACAGAAGATGAATGCGACGGCTGTGGAATTTGTGAAGATTACTGCCAGTTTAATGCCATTGAGGTCAATGATCAAGCAGCGATTAACCCGGAAAGTTGTTTTGGCTGCGGCATCTGTGTGGTTAAATGCGCTAACGAAGCGGTGAAATTAAAGCCCCAAAATAATCATTAAAAAATATTTTTGATATTTCAAAAATATTTAGCAGGAAAATGCGCAAGAATAGGGAATGAATAAATAAAGTTAATCAAATGAAGTTGTAAAAAGTATTAAAATTTTGCTCTCAGGTCAAATAATGACATGGTGTTTATAGTTTGGAGGTGATAATACATAAAGGTTATTTAATAAAATTCTTAATTTAAACTTAAAGGAGGTATAATCATGGAAGGAGAAAAAACATCTACGGGTTTGGAGCCAAACATTGCGGGTTTACTGTGTTACGTTTTGGGTTGGTTAACGGGCATTATTTTTTTAGTGATAGAAAAAGACAACAAATTTGTAAAATTTCATGCCATGCAATCAATTGTAGTTTTTGGCGGTTTAACTGTATTATCTATTTTAATGTCAATAATTCAGGGAATTGTTTTTTCAGCGGCTATTAGAGGTGGAGCGTTTGGATTGCTAAGCGTTTTTGGCTTTATCTCCACAATTATTTGGATTCTCTGGCTTGTGCTCGCCATTATTTTGATTATAAAAGCATACCAGGGTGAAACTTATAAACTGCCTTTTGCCGGAAATATTGCAGAAAAGCAACTTCAGTAAAAATGCCGACGGCATCAATTCTTTATGTTATCTGCTTTTGAATAAGTAATCCTAGTAAAAGGAGGGATTGTATTGGACAATGAAGAGAATAAAGTAAAGGAAGAACAGGAAAAAGAAATGACTCCTGAGCAGCCTGTTGATATGGCAAAGAGCAGTGAGCCTTCAGAAGGTTCTCTGGGAATGGTAGCCTTAATTTTGGGTATTATCGGGGTTATATTATCTTTTATCCCTTGTGTAAATTTTTTGGGGATACTTTTAGG
>PUKQ01000191.1 GCA_003550565.1 Syntrophomonadaceae bacterium | reverse complement strand
GTTTTATGAAGATGCCCGCATCGCTTCTCGTGATCTCGATCTCATTTTAACTACCCGGGACAGCGACAAGGAAAACCCCGTTCCTCTGGCGGGCGTTCCCATGCACGCCGTAGATAATTATTTGCATCGCTTGCTGGAAAAAGGTTATAAGGTTGCTATCTGCGATCAAGTGGAAGATGCTTCTCAAGTAAAGGGTTTGGTAAAAAGAGAAGTAACGCGCATAGTAACCCCGGGGACAGTCACAGACGAAGCCATGCTGCAGGAAACCCGGAACAATTACCTTATTTCCCTCCTCAAGGACAGCGATAATTATTATGGCATGGCGGTGGTAGATGTCTCTACGGGTAGTTTTTGGGCCACGGAAATATCGGGGGAAAACGCTATTAATTTAATTAAAGCGGAGTGGCAAAGGATCACCCCGGCAGAAGCTATTTGCACTTCCTGGATGCGGGAAGACAAAGTTCTTTATGAATGTTTTAACCTGTGGGATCAAGCCATGGTGGAAGAAGTCCCGGAAGAATATTTTTTCCAGGAAAACGCCCTGCAAACTATCAAAGATCAGTGGGAAAGTAAAGACATTGACGAATTTTTATTTGGCAAATATCCACTGGCAGTTGCTGCCAGCGGCGCCCTCATCATGTATCTGAAATCATTGCAAAAAAGCAGGCTCGATCACCTTCAACCGGTGGAATTATATTTCCCCGGGGAGTATATGGTCTTAGACGGCATTACCCGCCGGAACCTGGAACTCACCCAAACCATGAGGGAAGGGAAGAAAAAAGGATCCCTCCTGGGGGTCATGGATCATACCTCCACTTCCATGGGAGGCAGGCTCCTCAAACGGTGGATCGAACAGCCCCTGAAAGATATAAACCACATAAATCGAAGAATCGAAGCGGTCCAGGAACTGTCGGACAATGTTTCCTTAAAAGATGATTTGAAGAGCAGTTTAAAAAATATATTTGACCTGGAAAGGTTATGCAGTCGCATTAATTATGGAAATGTGAATGCCCGGGATTTAATAGCCCTTAAAAAGACCCTTAACCTTCTGCCCCAAATAAAAAGCCTTATTCCCAACGCGCAATCAGATCATTTAAGAGAAATCTCGCAGCAGTTACCTACATTTGAAACCCTCATCACATTATTGGAAAGTGCGCTGGTAGAGGAACCTCCTTTGAACTTGCGGGATGGAGGCATAATCAAAGACGGGTATAATGAAGAAGTAGATCGTTTGCGCAAAGTTTGCCGGGAAAGCAAAGACTGGCTTTTGGAAATGGAAAAGCAGGAAAAAGAACGCACCGGCATTAAATCCCTCAAAATATCTTATAACCGGGTTTACGGTTATTACCTGGAAGTAACGAAAAACAACATCCATCTGGTCCCCCAAGACTACCATCGCAAACAAACCCTGGTAAATGCCGAGCGTTATATTACGGAAAAATTAAAAGAACTGGAAGATGAAATAACCGGTGCCACGGAAAAACTGGTTAACCTGGAATACCGCATTTTTGAAGAAGTCCGCGAGGAAGTGTTAGCCTATACTTCCCAACTGCAGTTTTGCGCTCAGCTGCTTGCCAAACTGGACTGCCTGCAAAGTTTGGGGGAAGTTGCCATTATTAACAGGTACAGCCGCCCTCATATATCGCCGGAAAACCCTCTTCATATTACCCAATGCCGGCACCCGGTCATTGAAAATATGAACCTGGAGGAAAGGTTTGTCCCCAATGACGCCTATCTTGATCATTCTCAAAAGATGCTTATAATAACGGGGCCCAATATGGCCGGCAAAAGCACTTATTGCCGCAGTGTCGCCCTTGTTGGTTTATTGGCCCAAATAGGAAGTTTTGTTCCGGCCAACAACGCTACCTTACCCGTGTTCGATCGTATTTTTGCCCGGGTAGGGGCCAGTGATGATCTCAGTGCGGGACAGAGCACATTCATGGTGGAGATGAATGAAACAGCCACCATTTTAAAAGAAGCTACCCCGCAAACGTTGGTAGTGCTGGATGAAATAGGGCGGGGAACCAGCACATTTGATGGCATGAGCATTGCGCGAAGTGTTTTAGAATATATCAACCACCACCTTAATTCCTGGACTTTATTTTCCACTCATTATCATGAATTAACCGCCCTGGAGGATGAACTGCAGGGAATTAAAAATTGTACCATGGCTGTCCGGGAAAAAGGCAACTCCGTAATATTTTTGCGCAAAGTAATTCCCGGCAAAGCAGACAAGAGCTATGGGGTTAATGTGGCCAGGCTGGCGGGTCTGCCGCCGGAAGTAATCGAGAGAGCGGAAACCATTTTAAAAGAAGCAGAGTCTCAATCTAAGCAGCAGGATAAAAACCCCATCAAACAAATAAGCTTTTTTGAATTAGGCAGCGAAAACCAGACCGACGACGACAACAACACCCCCAAAGTCATAGAAGACCTGAAAAGTTTGCAGCCGGATTTAATGAGCCCTCTGGAAGCATTGGAAGAACTTTACCGCTTACAATCCCTTCTAAATAGTGAAGAATATAAAAAGGAGAGTTAACGGGTTATGGGAATTAAAAAACTCACCCCCGAAGTCACGGAACAAATTGCTGCCGGGGAAGTGGTGGAAAACCC
>PUKQ01000180.1 GCA_003550565.1 Syntrophomonadaceae bacterium | reverse complement strand
TTTTTTCAAATTTTTCACGCGATATGGGAATTGATTTGGGAACAGCGAACACATTGGTCTATGTTAGAGGAAAGGGTGTTGTATTACGCGAGCCTTCGGTGGTAGCTATACGAAAAGATGATAATAGTATATTGGCTGTGGGAGAAGAAGCGCGCTTAATGATTGGCAGGACACCCGGTAATATTACTGCTATACGTCCTATGCGGGACGGAGTGATTGCAGATTTTGACGTAACTCAGGCCATGCTGCGTCATTTTATTTCAAAAGCTTATCGGCGGAGGGCTTTTTTCCGTCCCCAGGTAGTAGTGTGTGTGCCTTCGGGAGTGACGGAAGTGGAAAAGAGGGCGGTATTGGATGCTACACATCAGGCTGGAGCCCGTGAAGCTTTTTTAATTGAAGAGCCTATGGCAGCAGCCATAGGTTCCGGATTACCCATAGAAGATCCCACCGGTAGTATGATTGTAGATATAGGAGGAGGTACGTCCGAGGTGGCGGTTATTTCCCTCGGAGGAGTGGTAACCAGCATGTCTGTGCGAGTGGGCGGAGATGAAATGGATGAGGCGATTATTCAATATGTGCGTAAACAGTATAATTTAATGATTGGCGAACGTACAGCTGAAGAGGTAAAAATAAAAGTTGGCACGGCTTATGAGCGGGAAGAAAATATCAGCATGAGTATTCGGGGGAGAGACTTGGTATCTGGACTACCCAGAAACCTTGAAGTAAATTCTGTGGAGATTAAAGGCGCCATAGATGAACCGGTAAGATCCATTGTGGATGCCATTCGTACTACCCTGGAGAAAACTCCACCGGAACTGTCTTCGGATATTATGGAGAAAGGTGTAGTAATAGCCGGTGGAGGGGCTCGCCTTCATGGTTTTGATAAACTTTTGGCGGAAGAAACAGGAATGCCGGTATTCCTGGCAGAAGAACCCCTTGACTGTGTGGTAATAGGTGCGGGAAAGGTCTTATCTGAAATAGAGTTACTGAAGAGAGTAACAATGGGTCCTCGCCGGAGTAATTAAACTTTTAAATTTCCAAATACTTAATATTGCTGAAATTATTAAAGTTTGCTACGGAACATTTTCTCACACTACTTGAAAGGGATGTGTATACCCGGTCTTGCAAAGAAAAAATCTTTGGGCTTTAATAATTGTATTAATAATGCTCATGGTTCTCATTAGTTATACGGGAGAAGGCCGAGAACGTTTAACCTACTTTGAAGATGCAGTATATTACGTGCTTGTGCCGGTGCAGGAATTTTTTGCTTCTGCGGGACAGAATGTGCAATCTGTTTTTGATGCCTTTATTCGTCAACAGGAGATAAAAGCGGAGAATGAACAGTTAAGGGAGAAAATTGCGCAATACCGGGAAAAAGCATCTATAAAGACTGAAATAGAACAAGAAAACGAGCGTTTGCGGGAAATGCTGGATTTTCAAGAAAGAACTGAAAAAGAATTATTGCCTGCGGCGGTGATCTCCCGTGATCCTAACAACTGGTTCACTACTATTACTCTTAACCGGGGAAAACGGGATGGTGTGGAGAAGGAAATGCCTGTTGTTGTGCCTCAGGGGTTAACGGGCATGGTTTCTTCTGTTTCCTGGAACACATGCCAGGTTATTTTGTTGACCGATCCGCGTTTATATGTAAGTGCTATGGTCCAGCGTTCACGAGATCCCGGCACCATGGGTGTAATTGAAGGTTATTTAGAGGAAACTTCCATGTTAGAATTCATCAACATACCTCCGGACGCTGATATAAAAGAAGATGATCTTATCATTACTTCGGGACTGGGAGGTGTTTTCCCGCAAAATATTTCCATTGGTGTGGTAAAAGAGGTAAAATTAGATCAAACCGGGCTTGTTCAAAATGCTTTAGTTAAACCGGAAGTTAATTTCCACCGGTTGGAAGAGGTTTTTATTTTAGTTTGCGGGCAATGAGTGATCTCCTAATTAATTCCATTATTCTAAATTATGGAGTTTAGCCGGAAATACCGGGGAGTGATTAATATATTTACTTATAACCAAAAAGTAATGAGGCATGCATGATGTTATTTTACTTGATTGTGGCAGTAATTATAATTTTTATTTTAATTATCCAGGTTTCGTTTTTATCTTTTCTATTTATGGAAAGGGCTTTACCCGATTTTTTACTGGTGATTGTAGTAGTATTGGGATTTTTATTAAATGAAAAAAAAGGAGCTGTAATCGGCCTATGTGGAGGTTTGCTCCAGGATTTATTATTGGGGCATACCGTGGGTCTTTTCGCCTTAAGCAAAATGCTATTAGGAATCGGAGCCGGGTTGATAGGCAGGGAAGTATATGCGGGCAGAGTAATTATTTTATTCATTGTAGCATTTTCAGGAACCTTATTGCACGAAATTTTAACATTAATGCTTAGGTATGTATTTTTGGGAGAAGTGAGCTTTGAGCTATCTTTTCTCGGGCATTTTGCAGAAATGGCGACATATAATTCATTGTTGGCCATATTGGTGTTTCCTTTCTTTCACTGGTTGTGCCAAAAAGGGGAGGTTCTTGGCTTACAGTAGTAATATCCGGGAGGAGGAGCATTTTTGAGTAAGCTGATGTTTAAACGTTTACGTATTCTCTTAATCATAATGGTATGCTTCTTTGTGGTTCTCGGGGCCAGATTAGCATATTTGCAGGTTTACCAACATGAATATTACATGTTTCGGGCAGAAGAAAACCGTTTAACCAAGATGCCTATTCCTGCTTCCCGTGGCAAAGTATTTGATCAACAGGAGAAGGAATTGATATCCAACCGCCCGGGGTTTGGGATTTTTCTTGTAGAACTTGAAGAAGACTATGACCGAGAAACCCTGAAATTTCTTAGTGAACAACTGGAGCTGGACACAGAAGAAATAAAAAGAAAAATACATGAAAACCGATATACCCGTTACCGTCCTGTCCATCTTAAAAACGTTGATTATGAAACCATGGCAAAAATTGCCGAACACCAATGGAAATTGCAAGGAGTAAATATTGAAGTTCAGCCTTTGCGGCATTATCCCTTTAATGAAGTGGGAGCTCATATCATGGGCTTTTTAAGTAAGGCGCCGCCTTCTGATAGTTCGAAAGAACAATGGAAAAATGATGGGTATGATTACCGGCAAGGTGATCTCATAGGTCAGGGGGGGCTGGAAAAGGCATGGGAGTCAACTCTGCGCGGTGAAGATGGAGAACAGCTTATAGAAACGAATGTATTGGGTCAAGCTATTAATTATCTGGATAGGCGTGAACCTGTTCCCGGAGATAACCTGTATTTAACTCTGGACATTGAAATGCAGCGAATAGCAATGGAATCTCTGGAAAATCAAATTAAAAAACTTCAAAATGATGGCAACAGATATGCCCAGCGGGGAACTGCGGTGGTAATAGACACCCAAACAGGAGGTATTTTGGCCTTGGCCAGCTATCCTTCTTATGACCCCAACACAGTAAAGGAAGATTATAAAGATTTGCAGAAAGATCCCCGCCACCCTATGGTAAATTTTGCCCTCAGCGGCACTTATCCCATTGGCTCATCTTACAAAATGGTAACCGGAGCGGCTGCTTTGGAAACCGGCAGTATTTCGGAGCGGACTGTTTATAACTGTGCGGGGACTTATTCAGCGGTGGGTGATACAAGATCGTGCCTGGGCGTTCATGGTAATTTAAATATATATCGGGCTCTGGCTGTTTCTTGTAATATATTTTTTTACAGAGCGGGTTTGCAAACGGGTATCGATAATTTGGCGTATTATACCCGGGAAATGGGATTGGGCAAGCAAACCGGTTTACAAGACATCACCGGGGAAGTGTCAGGTGTGGTGGCCAGTCGGGAATATAAGGAAGAAAGACATGGGGAACGCTGGTACCAAGCAGAAACTATGAGTGCGGCCATTGGCCAGACCTTTCACAGGTTTACTCCCCTGCAACTTGCTGTTTATACTTCTATCATAGCTAATGCGGGAAAGCATTATCGCCCGTTTTTGGTAGAAAAAGTAGAAA
Source organism: Syntrophomonadaceae bacterium (assembly GCA_003550565.1). Lineage (GTDB taxonomy): Bacteria > Bacillota > Dethiobacteria > DTU022 > PWGO01 > B1SED10-75. The sequence goes on along the minus strand of PUKQ01000180.1, from coordinate 8,165 downwards.
CACACGAGGGAGAAATTATTAAGGAAGTAGAGCCGGAAATAGTTAATCATGCCGACTTTTCTCAGCGTACTTTTAGAATTATTCAAGAAGGGATGAGGCAGGCTACTGCCCCTGAACGATTTGCCGGCCGCGAATTCCGGGATTTTCCCATAGAAATAGCGGGCAAAACGGGAACGGCACAGGTAGCGAGGAGAGGTAGTGGTATACCGCCTCACGGGGTTTTTGTTTCCTATGCGCCTTATGATGATCCGGAAATTGCCGTGGCAGTGCTTTTGGAACATGGCGAATCCGGTGCCAGCGGGTCTTCCCCGGTAGCCCGGGAAATTAAAGATTATTATTTCCGGGAGGAATTGGGGGATAATTCCGGTGATTAATACCAGGCTTTTAAAGAACTTTGATTTTCTCCTCCTGTTCTTAACGCTGGCTTTAGCTGTATATGGGCTTGTAATGATTTACAGTGCTACTCACGTTATGGGGTTAGCCGATCCTTTTTTTTATGTTAAGCGCCAGGCTATGTGGTTGGGTGCAGGAATGGGTGGAATCATTCTCGTTTCCCTGATTGATTATCAAAATTTTTCAAATTGGGCGCGTTACATTTATTTAATTGGTCTGGCTATGCTGGGAGCAGTCTTAATTTTGGGGGAAGGAACCGAGGTCCAAAGGTGGATCCATCTGGGTTTTATAGATATTCAGCCTTCTGAATATGCCAAGTTAGTTCTAATTATTATCCTGGCCAGGGTATTATCGGAGAGAGAAAAACATTTGGGTGAGAATTTTTTTGCCTTCCTTCCAACTTTACTTTTCACGGCTGTGCCCATGATACTTGTTTTTATGCAGCCGGATCTGGGTACGGCCATGGTTTTTATAGTAATACTTTTTGGCCTCTTGTATGTAGCGGGAGTAAATTGGAAATATATAATGGGTATAATAGGTGTAGGAGCAGCATTTGCCCCATTTGCCTGGGCGCAACTGGCTGTCTACCAGCAAATGCGCTTGTTGAGTTTTCTCAACCCGGAATTAGATCCTATGCAATCAGGTTATCAGCTTATGCAGTCCAAAACAGCCATCGGCTCGGGAGGGGTAATTGGCAAAGGATTATTTGATGGAACTCAGGTGAGTTTGCAGTATATACCCGAACAACATACTGATTTTATATTTTCAGTTTTAGGTGAAGAATTGGGAATTATAGGTTCAGCCGGGCTTTTGTTGCTTTTTTTCTTGTTGATTTACCGTATTCTTTGGATCGGCACCCAGTCCAAGGATACGTTTGGTTCTCTCATATGCTGCGGGGTGGCAATCATGATTGCTTTTCACGTTTTGGTTAATGTAGGGATGACCATGGGAATTATGCCTATAACCGGGCTTCCTCTTCCTTTTATTAGCTACGGGGGTAATTCTTTACTGGTTAACTTTTTAGCTGTAGGTTTGGTTATCAACGTGGGTATTCGCCGTCAAAAAATTCAGTTTTAAGTTTTTGCTGTTCAAGCTTAATTAAGAACATAAATTTCAGAAGCACTCAGGTGATTAAAGTAGAAGATCATGGTTAAGGGAGGAGCAGTTTAGGAATTAAAAATTGAGGGGAATAAGAAATTTATTAAAGTATTTTTTTGCAGTATTGTTTTAAGTAACAAATAAAACTATAATTAGAATAAGTAAAAAAATTAGTTGTTAACCTTGAAACGGCATATATTATGAAATATTTTGATAGTTTATATATAGGGAGTTTTTGTTTTGGTTGATACAGATTTAAAAGAGAAAATTCACCTGTTGCTTCAGCAGGTGAGCAATCCTTCTCGGTACATGGGCAATGAATGGAACGCCATAATTAAAGATCACCGGAGTTCCCTACTGAAGATTGCCCTGGCTTTTCCCGATCTTTACGAAGTAGGGATGTCGCACTTGGGAACGCGGATACTTTACCAGATTATTAATAGCGAAGAGGATCTACTGGCCGAGAGGGTATTCACTCCGGCTGCGGACATGGAAGCGCTTATGCGTAGTGAAAGTGTGCCGCTCTTTTCCATGGAATCCTTTACCCCGGTGCATCAATTTGATCTATTAGGCTTTTCTTTACAATACGAGCTAAATTATACCAATGTATTAAACATGCTTGATCTGGCAGGCCTCCCCCTGCGGACTGAACAGAGAAAGGGATTTCCCCTGGTGGTAGGAGGAGGTGTTTGTGCATTCAACCCGGAACCCCTGGCACCATTTATTGATTTTTTTGTATTGGGTGACGGGGAAGAAGTGATTTTGGAAATAATAGAACTACTCCGGGAAGGAAAGCTGCGGGAGACTCCCCGCCCGGAAATACTCCAAGAGTTGGCTTCCTTAGAAGGAGTCTATGTGCCGTCTTTCTACAAGCCCAAGTATGAAAACGGCGTTTTTGCCGGCATTGAACCCATGGGAACTAATACACCGTCCACGGTAAATAAAAGGGTATTAAAAAATTTGGATGATGCCATTTATCCTAAAGCCCCTCTGGTCCCTTACCGGCAGATAGTCCATGATCGGGCTGTTTTGGAAATAACCCGGGGGTGTGTGCGGGGCTGCCGATTTTGCCAGGCGGGCGTTATTTATCGCCCCAAACGTTATCGGAGCAAGGATAATCTTGTCAATTTAGCTGTTCATCTTATTAAGAATACCGGCTATGAAGAACTTTCACTGGCTTCTTTAAGTAGCAGTGATTATCCGGATATTGAAGAATTAGTTCAAAGGCTAACTGCCGAACTTCCTTCCTGGGTAAACTTATCCCTTCCTTCTTTGCGGCCGGACACTTTTTCGGTGCAGTTGGCAGAGGAAGTGCAGAAAACTCATAAAACCAGCTTAACTTTTGCTCCGGAAGCGGCTACTTCTCGGCTTCGGGAAGTTATAAACAAAAAAATCACCGAAGAATCATTGTTAGCAGCTTTAGAGTATTCTTTCGCCGCCGGATGGCGAAACATCAAACTTTATTTTATGATCGGCCTTCCTACCGAAACTGATGAAGATGTTGAAGCTATAGCAGAAATGGTGCGCCGCGCGCTTGATTTATACCGGCGCGCTGGTTATCGGGAAAAATTGAAATTGTCGGTGAGTGTTTCCACATTTACGCCTAAAGCCCATACTCCTTTTCAGTGGGAGCCGCAAATTCCCATGGCGGAAATTAAGAGGCGTCAGAAGCTTTTATACCGGGCATTTAAAAAAACCAGGGGGATTGATTTTAAATGGCATGACGCCGGCACGAGTTACCTGGAAGCAGCATTTTCTCGAGGCGATCGTCGTTTGGCGGATGTGTTGGAAGAAGCATGGCGCAGGGGGTGCAAATTTGACAACTGGAGCGAGCATTTTTGCTTGCATGCCTGGGAAGAAGTATTTGCATCCCGGGGTTTTTCTCCTTCGGATTTTGCTTGCAAGCGATATGAAGCCCATGATCCTTTACCGTGGGAACATCTAAGCGGTGGGACCAGTATAGATTTTTTGATTAATGAGCACCGGAAGTCCCGCCGAAGCAAAACAAGTGATGAAAATGGAAGAAGAAATGGGGGCGAAAAAACTTGCAACGCTTGATGTTTACTTTTGCGCGCTGTCAAGAGTTAAGGTACATTTCGCACCTGGAAATAATGCGCCTATTACAACGGGCTATGCGAAGGGCAGGCTTGCCGGTGGTTTGCACTCAGGGTTTTAATCCCCAACCCCGCTTGAGCATAGCAGCGCCCTTGCCGGTGGGAGTGGAGGCAGAGAATGAGCCGGCAGAAATTTATTTGGAGTCTCCCCATCTACCTGAAGCTTTTGTTCAAAAAATGAATATACAGCTGCCAAGAGGGTTTTCAATCAATGGTGCTGTGGAAATTTCGTTAGAAAGTCCTCCCCTTATGCAGGTTGTAGAAGCCGCGCTTTATGTGGCTTTTCCCCATCCTGCCTTATTTTCTATTCCGGTAGAATCTCTGCAGCGGGAGGTAGAAGAAATTAGGTCCAGCGAAGAATTAACGTTTTTTCGGGAAGGGAAAAAGGGGAAAAAGCAAATAAATATTCGCCCTTACATTTATGAACTGAAGATAAACTTGCTTAATGAAGGAAAGGCAGTGCTCCGCATGTTTTTAAAAACCGGGCCGCAGGGAGGTGCTCGCCCCCGGGAAGTGCTGCAAGTTTTGGGGGAATATGGTAATTTTGCTAATCAAGTATATTTGTTTCAACTTAAGCGAAAGGGGCTATTCCGTTATGCCCCTCAGAGGAAATGGGAGATGATTGGCATTTAGTCTGTAAGTAAGGAGGTGAAGTTTTTGCAGAAAGATATAATAGTTAATTACGATTCTCGGGTCAGCAGGGTTGCTATGCTGGAAAATGGTCGGCTGGTAGAAGTTTATATCGAACGACCCCTGCAACATCGGATTGTGGGCAACTTGTACAAGGGAATAGTAGCCAATGTACTCCCGGGCATGGAAGCTGCCTTTATTGATATTGGTTTGGAACGTAATGCTTTTCTTTATGTGAACGATGCCATTCCCGTTTGGGATGATCTGGACAACCATTCCCTTGCCGGACAATCTATTGAAAATATGCTTTCGGTGGGGGAAGAGATTATGGTGCAGGTAGTAAAAGAGCCTTTTGGCACTAAAGGCGCGCGGGTTACCGGCCAGGTAACTATTCCCGGGCGCTACCTGGTCCTGGTTCCCGGTGCCGATTATGTGGGTGTATCCCGTCGCATTGAAAATTTGGAGGAAAAAGAAAGGCTGCGCCAGATGGCTTTAAACATAAAGCCGGATGATATGGGGATAATAGTGAGGACGGTGGCAGAAGCAGTTTCGGAAGAAGTTATGCGCCAGGATTTGAAGCAGTTGAAAAAAATGTGGCAGCGGATACAGAGGCGTTTTTATGAAGGGGGATCCCCGGAGTTGCTCTACCAAGATCTAGCTCTAACATGTAGAGTTGCCAGGGATTTACTTGATGAAGAGGTAAATACTTTTGTTATCGACAATGTCCAGGAGTATGAAAAAGTTTTAGAAATATTAGACTATACTTCTCCGGAGCTGAAAAACCGGGTTAAACTTTATGAGCGCCAGGAACCCATATTTGAATATTATGATGTTGAAAAGGAAATTTTTAAGGCCTTGGACAGGCAGGTGTGGCTGGAATGCGGGGGTTACCTTATTATAGATGAAATAGAAGCCCTCACAGTTATTGATGTTAATACCGGTCGTTATACAGGGAAAAAAAGCTTGGCGGAAACTGTTTTTCGGGCAAACTTAGAAGCTGCCGAAGAAATAGCGCGCCAAATACGCCTGCGGGATATAGGTGGTATTATCATTGTGGATTTCATTGATATGTTTGATGAAAATCACCGTCAGCAGGTTTTGGAAAAATTAAATGAAGCAGTTAAGAATGACCGGTTGCGCACATATGTTTTGGGGCTAACTCAATTGGGATTGGTGGAAATAACTCGCAAAAAAGTTCGGCAGGATTTAGCAGCTTTCCTTCAACAAAATTGCCCTTATTGTGAGGGCAGGGGGCGCATATTAACCCCTGTTGTGGTAGGCATAAAGGTAGAAAAAGAAATTAAAAAGCAGATCCCCGTCGAAAATGCCGAAGCTGTGTTAATTGAGGCTCATCCAGAGGTAGCGGGGTTTTTAATTGGTGCCGGTGGCAGTAACCTTAAAAAGTTGGAAGAAGAAACCGGCAAATATCTCTATATTCGCGGAAATGCTGATGTCCACATGGAGCAGCACCTTCTGGTAGCTTCCGGAAACCTCGAGGAAATTGAACGATTGGCGCTGCCCGTTTCCCGCGATGACAAGTTGGAGTTGGTGGTGGAAGAGCCCCATGCCGGAAATCCGGGCAATGGTATTGCCCGCTACCATGGTTTTGTCATTGATATTATGGACGGTGCCGAAAGGATCGGGCAGCAGGTAACTATAAGAATTGAAGAGGTGGGTCGCACCTCTGCCAGGGCGAAAATAGTCTCATAAACCGTGGAAACCAGTAATAAAGGCAAAAGACAGCGAAGAGACAATTTGGGAGAGGTTGATTAAAAGAAATAGTGCATTGGCTATAAATAGTGGGAATATAGGGGCAAAAAAATTTGACAAAAAATTTTTTATTATATATTATTTAATCACATCAGCTTATTCCATAGTGGCAGGGAAAATATCTGCTAAAACTGCATTTTAATCTTTTAAGCATTTATAATGCTACACAATTACGAAGGGTGGTATATTTTTATGAGAAAAAGGATTCCTTCAGTATTTATGCTTTTTTTATTCTTAGGATTAATAACTTTTGGTGTTTCCGCCGGTGATTTTGAAGATATGGCCCATATTTATACTGAACCTCCCTGGATTGGTGGGGACGAAGGAGAAATTGTGGAGGTAGAAATTCGGGCCGAAGATATCCATGATCGGGGCATATCGGGAGGAGAAGTTGTCCTTTCCTTTAGTCAAGATCATGTAAAAATTAATGAAATTGATCGTGAGGGTGGTTTAATTTGTCCCCTGGATGATTGGATTTCTGAAGAAAATCCGGATCATGAAGACGGTTTAAAAGTGGCTTTTGCCCATGCAGAAAAAGCATTTCATGATCCCGGCATGCTTTACAGGGTTGAATTTGAATTCTTGAAGGACGGCGCTTCGAATTTTGAAATAGAAGTATTAGATTTGGAAGAAGGGCTGGAAATTGTAGAAGTAGATGATATAGATGATATAGAGGTAACTTATGGGACCGAGGAAGAAGAAGCCAGACAAAAATTGCCGGATGAGGTAGGCGGCCAGGCCCATGATGGCACCGATGTAGAACTGGAAATAGAGTGGGAAGAGCATGAAGAATACGAGGGCGAGGTTTCTGACCCTCCTGCCGATTTTATATTTAAAGGAGAGGTCTTATCACCCTGGTTTGTGCCTGAAGGATTATCTACCGTGGAGGCCACTGTTACCGTGAGAGGCTACGAAGTTACCTTTGAGGTGGTGGATGAAGCGGATGAACCCCTGGAAAATGTAGAAATTAACTTCTACGGCCAGAAAAAAGAAACTGACAATGAGGGGCAAGCAGATTTTGAAGATATAGCTCCCGGGAATTATAATTATATGTTGTCCAAAGAGAAGTATGACGTGCAAAAAGGGGTCCTGGAAATAGAAGAAGATGCTACCAAAACTTTTACCCTAAAAGAAACAATATTGGCAGATATTTATGCTGCCCCCGATGAAATTACGGGAGATGAAGATGATACCGTAGTGGTGGAAATTCGTGCCAGGGACCTGCATGACCGGGGTGTGGCAGGAGGCAGCTTTGTGGTAACCTTTGATCATGATCTGCTTAAGGTGATTGAAATTGACAGAGAAGGCGGCTTAATATGTCCAATAAATGACTGGCATTCTCAAGAAAATAAGGAGTACCAAGATGAAGAAAACGGGCATGACGGCCTTTATGTGGCGTTTGTAGGAGATAAAGCTTTTTATGATGCCGGTGTGCTTTATGAAGTAACATTTGAATTTAAAAAAAGTGGAACCCAGGAGTTAGATATAGAAAAATTAAATTTGGTGGAAGGGCTCATCTACAATGTTACTTTTGAAGTTGGAAATGAAGATGAAGAAGCTCTTAAAGGCGCACTGGTTACTTTTAACGGAGTGGAGCAGCTTACTGATGAAGAAGGGTATGCAGAATTTTTTGGAGCGCCGGGTACTCATAGTTATGTAGTAACCAAAGATGGATTTGAAGATGCGGAGGGCGAAGTAGAAATTGTTGATGAAAATGTCACTGAAAAAGTGATAATGGAAGAACCGGATGAGCCGACACCTCCCCCTCCCCCACCGGATGATCCGTCAGTGGTAACCTTCCGAGAAATGAACGAGTTAGAAGGAGTAACTGTGGAAGTATTTGAAGATGAAGAACTTGAGGCGCAGGTGGGTGAAGAATTAATTACCGATGGTATTGGAGAAGCGGACAAAGAACTGGAGGATGGGGTATACTGGTTTATTGCATCCCGGGATGACTATGTGACTCACAAGGGAACTTTTGAAGTTGCCGGTGAAGACAAGATAGTGGAGTTTGAATTGAAAACCGGATATGATGTGACCTTCCGAGAAACGAACGAGTTAGAAGGAGTAGCTGTAACGGTATATGAAGATGAAGAGCTTGAAGGGCAGGTGGGCAGAGAAGTAAACACCGATGCTGCCGGAGAAGCGGTAAAGAAATTA
>PUKQ01000026.1 GCA_003550565.1 Syntrophomonadaceae bacterium | reverse complement strand
TTATCGATATCGTCAGGGTCATCAACTACACCTTCCTCCAGAAGCTTGGTCCCCTCATTAACCTGCAGCGCGACCATGTGAGTGGCATCGTATTCAGTAGTCGGATTGGAAGTATCAATCACCGGCCTGCCTTCTGACCAATCGTAGATACCCTTACCGGTTTTTTTGCCAAGGTGCCCTGCATTCACAAGGTCCAAGAGGACTTTTTCCGGGGCATATTCAGGAGACAACGTTTTTGCATAGTAGTATTTAATATTAACAACAACATCCAGCCCCACAAAATCAGAAAGTTCAAAAGGAGCCATAGGCATAAATTCCTTGAATACGGCATCAAACTCTTCGGGCTTAGGAGTACCGGCCTCTAAAACTTTCTGTAAGAGAAGCCCGGTGGGGGCATTAATACGGTTGTAAATGAAGCCCGGCGAGTCTTTTTTTACAATAACCGGAACTTTTTTCATCTTAATTGCCACATCATAGGCGGTATTAACTGCTTCATCTGAAGCCTTATCCCCGTATATCACTTCTACAAGCTTCATCATTACCGGCGGGTTGAAGAAATGCATACCGATAACTTTGTCCTCCCGCTTCGTTGCCGAAGCGATCTCGGTTATACTCATGGTAGAGGTATTGCTGGCAAGTATTGCATTGGCAGGAGCCAGAGAATCAATATCTGCAAATATATTCTTCTTAAGCTCCAGGTCTTCCGGAGCAGCTTCGATAATCAGATCGGCATCCTTTACCGCTGTTTCAAGATCAACAAGTGCTTCAAGCCTTGTCAGGCAGTCATTGCTCTCCTCCTCGGATATTTTTCCTTTTGTAACAAACCTAGCCAAACTTTCTTTGATATTCTCAAGTCCTTTGTCAACAAATTTCTGTTCAATATCGCGCATAGCAACATTGTAGCCCGCCATTAAGGCTACCTGGGCGATACCGTTTCCCATGGCACCTGCACCTAATACTGCAATTTTTTTAATTTCTTCTGAATTCATAATGCTACCTCCTTAAATTATTATTTAATCCTTACTGAATGAAGAGAGAAACTCTCTTTTTTTACCGTTAAACCTTTAATAAGCATACTCTTTATCTTATTTAATCAGATAAGCTTTCTCTTATTTGCTTATCCGGATAAAAGACATAACAACACATACTTGCTAAACTACAAACAGATATGACCAAAATGCCGAGCTGCACTCCAAGGGGATCTGCCACATCCCTGCCGAAAGCCGAAATAAGGAAGGCAAAAACTACCCCGGAAAGGGCAATGGTAAACTTTAAAGGAAGATTTCTGGCCGCATAAAACATGGCCTCTCGCTGTGTGCCCGTGCGACTAAACTCCTCCCGGGCTAATTCCCCATAAGTGGGAATTAGCAAAATAATTTTTGAGGCTAAAGATACGCCTCCGAATCCAAACATTAATATTGTTATGTAAACATTAATGCCGGTCATGTTAAAACTAAGTATAAAGGCAACTAGGGTAGCAATGGCCATAAGCAATGACCCCGCCACAAGGATCTTTTTTTTGCCTATTTTTTTCGCATACCTGTTGATAAAGGGAAAGGCTAGAAGGGCACATCCTATAGCAGCTCCTCCTATCACGACTAAAAATCCTTCTTCTCTCTGGAAAATGACCGTCACAAAATACAATAACCCCAGATTCAACATGTAAAAACCAAACTGAGCGAATAGTTCGCCTATAAGAAGTATTTTAAAAGGTTTATTTGCGTATACTGTTTTTAACGACTTCCACATATTTAAATCAGGCAACTTGGCAGGTTGGCAATGCTTTTTCTCATTAAAAGAAAGAGTAGCTAAATATAAAAACACCATGGCTAAAACTGCAAAAACTATTGCCGATAACTGGTAAGATTCACGGATTTCCATGCCCATATTCTGAAATAATGTTAAAAATGCCGGAAAAATCACGATAGGAAAAATTGACCCCACAAGATTAAATAAACCATGGAAAGTTCCCAGATTTATGCGCAAATCATTAGTATGGCCAAGCTCGGATATAAGGGCAAAGTAAGGTGTTAAGTACCCCGTGAAAAAAATATAAAACAAGCTCCACATAGCACCCAACCAAAGACCGTTTATAAAAGATACTTCATGCACAGGAGGATAAAACATTAATAATGCTATTACCGCCATCGGCAGAGCACTTACCAGTAAAAACAATTTACGTCGCCCTACTCCCGCTTTGCAACGGTCACTCAAAGTAGCAACAGCCGGGTCCACCAGTCCATCAACTGCTCTGGCCAGTAACTGTGCCACCCCGACAACGGTTAAAAATCCTAAAAAGACATGATCAGAAACCAGGTCAAAAACCTGATATTCCTTCGGTGGAAGATAGAAAAAAACAACATAAACGATAAGCATCCTTTCAAGCAGAACATAACCAAAACCACCGGTCCCCCACAAAAACTGTTTAAACAAAGGTAATTGCTTCACCTGAACATCCATACCTTACCTCCAATCAATTAATAAACACCTGTTCTACTCCTCATAATTGTGAATGAAATCAATGCTCCCGTTATTGATCTAAAAACTGATCTTACCATTCTTTATTAACTCCGCTGATTCATCATCTATTAAAAAATATTTTTCTTTTGCCCAATCTCGGTAATATAGCGGATCTTTGATCTTAGTAT
>PUKQ01000221.1 GCA_003550565.1 Syntrophomonadaceae bacterium | reverse complement strand
CCCGAACCGGCTGAGATGGTTAAAGCGGTCACTGCGGAAGATTTGAGATGGAAAAAATGCTGTGTTAAGACAACCAATCTGCTGCCTAATGTGCTGGCAAAGAGAGAGGCTTATGATTCAGGCTGCGATGAAGCAATATTAATTAGAGATGGAAATCTAATGGAGGGTACCAGTACAAATATTTTTCTAGTAAAGAATGGGTTAATTCTTACACCTCCAGCTGATGATTATATTCTTGAAGGAATCACCCGCAATACGGTGCTGAATTTAATTGAAAAAAGAGGTTATAGTTCTAAAGTAAGATATATCAAAGCACAGGAGTTGTTTTCCGCAGATGAAGTTTTTTTAACAGGAACCTATGTAGAGGTAATGCCTGTTATAGAGATAGATGGAGTGACAATCAACGGCGGCAAACCCGGTTCTTATACCAGAACTTTGAGAGAGGATTATAGAAACTTATTTGCGCCCTGATACTGATCAATATTGGGATTATCTCTTCAATATGATACTGATTAATAAGATGAATATACCTGCAATCCGATAAGAATCAATGCAATGCTGGGTTTATCCTTGTGAAATAATCTTTGAATAATAAATTTTGAATAAAAAATATTCAATAACATGTTTGTTTGCATAATTGTTGGCAATATTTGAGATAATACTTGTTAGAGATCCCAGTAAAAGTGATAATCCCAAGAATGCAAGCAGGCAGGGTTAGGGCCAGCTAAAAGCTCCTAATAATTCAAAAACTCTTTTTTTTATGGTATAATAAATAACAGTGCTCACCAAAATACAACAATACAGGAATCTTAACGCTAACTGCAATTATATAAAAATAGTTAATTATATATTAAAATATTTATTATAATAACAGGCAAATCATCGGGATACCCTTTTGCAGGGTTTATAAGTTGAAAGGTTATTTGATATAGAAAATTTTAATAATAGAAACTTTTAATGTAAGAGTCGTTATTTAATGAAACTTTTAATGCTTGAGTTATTAGATTAAGAAACTTATAATGTTAAGGTTATTATATAAAGTAACTTTTAATGATAGGTTTATTAATTTGTTAAAGATACTTTTAATTTTATTTAATTTTATTGAACCTTAAAAGGTTGAGTTTACTCATGTCGCTCTGTAAAAGGTAGCTATTAGGAGTTATTTACATTGAAATGACGGGATATTTTCTGCTTTTTAGCTATTTCCTGCTCCTAGTAAGCATGGGGCTTACCTAAAAAATAGCAGTTAAAATTTTCAAATGTTGTTTTGCTTTGAAGGCGAATTGAGGTTTGCTTGGATTATATAGTGTGGGGAGTTAGATATCGTGGATGACAAAGAAATTATTGGCAAAAAAATCAGATTTGAACGCCAGAAACGAGAGATGACATTATCAGAGTTGGCTATTAAGACCGGGAAGACCAAGAGCTATTGGAGTCAGGTAGAGAGAGGCCTGATTGAGCCCTCAATAAAAGCCTTGAGGGGAATCTCTGAGGTTTTAAATGTTCCAATTTTTTATTTTTTAATGAATAATAGAAAAAACAAAGGCATAGTAAAAAAAAGTGAGAGAAAGGAGCTTAGATTTAAGGAGTCCCAGTTGAAATTTGAGCTCTTAACACCTGATCTGAACCATGAGATGGAGATATTGCAAATTGAACTGGAGCCAGGAGCAAGCACCTACGAAAAACCAATCTCTCATAAAGGAGAAGAGTTTATCTTAGTATTGACAGGCAAGATGGAAATCCAGTTGGCAGATGAATTTCATGTGCTCGAAGAGGGAGATAGTATCTACTTTTTATGCAGCACCCCCCATAAAACAACCAATATTGCAGATCAAAAACTGGTTTATGTTGCTGCAGTCACCCCGCCTTATTTTTAGAAGTATATGGTTTTTAAATAAATTTTTATATAATTTTTTTGAAAGGGATTGTTTTATTTTGACAGCAAACTTTTTTAGCAGAAATATTTCTCTGGAAAAACAACATATCATTATTTCCTATTCTCCCAGCACAGATTAAAGAAACTTTTTTAACTAACACCTGTGACAGTTCGATCATAAAAAGATTTTTGTATAATTCATGATACCACGACACTTCATATAATAGGAATTAGATAAATACAATGGCTATATTTAGTATTGTTTTGCTTGTTAATTAGCAGAATTGACCTTAATATATTGAATTGAGTCAACCCTGGAGGCATCATTTTCAGTTACATAGACCAGCTCTTCATCCTGAGAAAACCCAATATCAAATTTATTTTGCAACAATCTGCTTGCCTGAAATCTTAAAAACAGGCCACCTCAATCAACTGTTGCAGAACTTCCAGCTACCAAACATCCCCCGGAGCTCTTTATTAATAAGATTTTCTATAATATTCCCGAACTTTCTTGGAAATCAATAAGACCTGCTTTAGCCAATAGAAGAGATTTCAATAAAACTCTAAATTCCAGAACCATTTAGCGGAATATTAGCGGAATAACAGAAAGCCAACATTGAGCAGAATGAACAAAAAACTGTTTTCCTAATGGCAGCAAAAATCTGCATTACGTGCCAGAACCTTTGTGTGCCCTGCCTCACTTCTATGAAATTTCTATTAATTGCCCCCGTTAATTGCTACCACCGAAAAACTGTATCTATCCAACAACCTCTTTCAAATCTTCCGGTTTCAGTATACAAGCAAAATGTATTACATCGTAAAGCCCCTAATCACAAAAAACCAGCCCGAATAAGCACTGGTTTGAAAAATATTCCCTATAAAATTGCGGCATAATGGCTTCGCTGGCTACCATCTCTGGCTCTGTTACCGTTCCTCCTGGTTGGCTGAACATCTTAAGGCTGATTATCTTTGGTTTCTAATTACTGATACCATCTATTTTTTGCTGCTAACTACTTTTTGATTGTATCCACCAGAAGCCGGGCGCCGCCCTCGACGGAGATATTATTTCTCTCTAAATAACCTGCTCCGGAAGCAAGAATATATCTGTACTGTACCCGGGCGCCTGCACTGTGACGGGTGCTGGAATCAGTTTCAGTCCGCACCACGTTCAAAATCTCGCCATTTTCATCAAAAAATGCCATGTCCAGGGGAGCTCTGACCCTCTCAGTATTATGGCTGACAGTAGTATTCCGCAGATAACGGTAAAGAATAGCTGAATCACTAACAACCTGAGTGCCAACACCTCTAAAACCGGACTGCCGGGCATCATTGGTTTCGGCAATATGCACCGATAAAGTCACAACCTCACCCAGATCATTTGCGATTTCAACTGTGCCTACCGGCATGTTACCAAAGGCCCGGGTAACCCTGCTGTCACTTCTAACACTCATGGTGTAGTACCCTGCAGTAACAATCAGAATAATAGCCAGGACGATAATAACTTTGTTTCTCATGCTGAGGCCGGTTAACCTTTTAATCACATCCATGTTTGATCCCTCCAGTTTAAAATAATTTTAAATATTTTCATATGCACACATTTACATATTGACATTTGTGCATATTATAGATATAGTATAATCATAAAAACAAATTATGTCAATAGCTATTTTAAAAATTTTAATAAAAAAATTTAATTATTTTAAAGAAAAGGAGATTACCATCATGCAGGACAAATATGCTTATTTCTTTAAGTGTTTTTCTCACGGCTCCAGAAACAGAATACTCCGTTTGCTGGCTGCCAACGGTGAGATGTCAGTCGAAGCTCTGGCTGGTGAGATGCAGATTAACAGTTCAACTATTTCTCGGCATCTAAACAATCTTAAAATCCAGGGTGTTGTTACCATGCGGGTCGATTCCCCCTCCCATTATTATTCCCTGAATAAAGAAGAAATCAAAGCAGTTTTTGACGAATTTTTATCTTACCTGAATATTAAAGCTCACATAGTTACAAACTCTAAGGAAAAAGCCGACAAAAATCATGAAGATGACCCTGACAGCTCTAAAAAATCAATGGTGGGAGCAAAATTAAAATAAAAAATGCAAATTTAAAACCATGGACCAGACTTGATAAACTTAACTGCTGCCTCCGGATATAAATAAAATACACCGACCCAGTCTTTACAGGAATAATCTCTGCTGCTTAAGAATTTTTCTGAAACTAATGTCTTAGCAGAGATCCTTGGGATTTGCTAAGTTCACTGGAGTTTATCTACTAATAGGAGTTTATCTACTAATAAATGATCTGCTAAATGATCTGCCAAAATTAATGGCTGTCAGAGTAAAAGTTTTCTAGATTTCAGTAGAAGCGCCAGTTATATCGGCCCGGCCCGATTCTTAAATTGAAAAATGACCAGAGAAGTTCCTGAAAGTGTTAATTGAGGCGTTTGAAAAAACAGTCAGAAAAAAATAATAATCCGGTTAGTGACAATCTGCACTTAGCCTGCGGCTCAGCGCTGAAATAATCCCGACTTGGCTTTAAAATTTGCAGGATTTTTATGCTTTTATGTAGAATCTTTATAACACCCGGGTCCTTTGCAGTTCGTCTGCAGGTAGTCTGCAGGTCATCTACCAGTCGTCCGCCGGTTGTCCCGATCCCGGATCATTGAAGGATTTTCAAATCTAATTTTTTCGGTATCAGAATTATTGTGTTACTCTGTATCAAAATTATTGTATTACGAACTAATTACGAACTAACTATGAATTAAATCTTGAACTAGAACTATTATATTAAAAATCCAGCCCAAAATCTCAGCTTTTTGTGCCGAAGGAGCATGACAGTTTACTTTTATAATAATTTTTCCAGCGCTATTAATCTTGCCTAAACATGATAATAAATTTCGGAAGATGCAGGACTTCTTCGCTTTTCCTTCAAATTAACAACAGGTTGGTTAAATTTCTCATTTAGCAATTTCAGAAACTTATCGAACTTATCGAGCTATTGTACAATTAGCGATCAGATAAAATTTTAAAAAGTGTTATAGATGAAAGTTTATAAAAGATGTTTATAGATGAAAATTTTACAAAAAGGGGGTATTACTGACTTATAATTATCAAAATACAGCCTACAGCCTAAGATCTAAGGGATGGCAAAGGGAGCAGGAGAGGATTTAAGTTAAATAAAATTCAGTCCGATCACCTTTTCCTGCTGCAGTCAAGTTCTTAATAGTATCAGGTCCTTAACAGCATAAGATCCTTAACGGCATAAGATCCTTGACAGTATCAGATCCTTAACAGTGTTAGAAGCGTATTTAACTCAGGCAAAAAACTAAGGGGGTTATGTTAACTATGTTTAAAAAAACATTTTTAGTTTTACTGGCAGTTTCGGTGGTTTTTCTCTTTTCCAGTGGTGTTATGGCTGAGACCTATGTTGTAGGCACCAGTGCTGGTTTCCCGCCCTTTGAGTATATTGAAGATGGAGAAATTGTAGGGTTTGATATTGACCTGATGGAAGCCATAGCGGAAGCCCAGGGATTTGAAATTGAATGGACTGATATCAGTTTTGATTCTCTAATTCCGGGATTAAATGCCGGAACAATAGATATAGTTGCCGCCGGCATGACCATAACTGATGAGAGAGCCCAGGTCGTGGATTTTACCGACCCCTATTTTTCGGCCAATCAGGCTCTGCTGGTTAGAGAGGATAGCGGCATGAATGTCACTGTTCTATTTGGAGATCACAATTTAGCAGTTCAGACAGGAACCACAGGTGACCTCTGGGTGGAGGAAAACCTTCAGGATCCCGGCATTCTCACAGGTCGGGTAACTCACTTTGATACCTTTGTCCTTGCCGTTCAGGATTTAATTGCTGAAAGAGTAGAAGGAGTAGTGCTTGACACCCCGGTGGCCAGAAGATATGCCGCCGATAACCCGGTGGAAATGGTGGCCGAACTTGTTACCGGTGAAGAATATGGCCTGGCAGTAGCCTCAGGCAATACCGAACTGCTGGAGAAACTCAATGCCGGCCTGCAGGAAGTCAAAGATAGCAGCGTCATGGACGAACTTCTGGAAAAACACTTTTAGAAAACAACAAATAGAAAACCACAAGTAGATAACAACAGAAAGAATACAAAGAATACAACAAATAGATAATAACAAATAACACTTTTAGCTAAGGAAATAGGTGATTTTATTGTCAGCAAGAATTGAACTGATCAGACGGTCCCTTCCAGCACTGCTGGGAGGGACTGTCATTACCATTCAGTTGACGGTTCTAATCCTCCTCTTTGGCGTTTTTTTTGGTCTTCTTTTTGCCTTCGGGCAGGTTTACGGCAACAAACCAATTCGCTGGTTTGTCAATGGTTATGAAAAGGTTTTTCGCAGCATTCCCGAACTGGTTTTATTATTGCTGGTATTTTATGGTCCCCCCAGTCTGGGGATCAGAATTAGCCCCTTTAATGCCGCCGTCCTGGGACTGGGCCTCCGGGCCACAGCTTACATGTCACAAATTTTTCGCGGCACCTTTAAATCCGTAGGCTCTGATCAGATTACAGCAGCCTATTCTCTGGGCATGGGAAAATATAAAACCTTTTTATTTGTTATTCTGCCCCAGGCCTTTAGAGTTTTTATCCCGCCCTTTGCCAATGAATATGCCATAATACTAAAGGATACCTCTTTAGCCTATGCTCTGGGAGTTGCCGAACTGCTGAGACAGGGCCAGTATATTATTGCAGTGGCCTATGACCCGCTCTCAATTTTTCTGGCCATTGCCGCCATCTATTTTGTCCTGACATTTGGTGTAACCAGATTGCTCAAAATTCTGGAAAACAAACTCAAAATACCGGGAATAGGAGTTGAGATAGGCTGATGGGAGATGAAGACAGGCCTCTACTGAATATAAAAGAGCTGAAAAAGAGCTTTGGAGATAATCTGGTGCTAGACGGAATTTCTTTTTCTCTTGACACCGGACAGAACAAAGTAATCATTGGCCCCAGCGGTACGGGAAAGAGCACGGTCTTAAACTGCGTTAACAGGCTGGTTGTTCCTGATGGGGGAGAAATCTGGCTGGAAGATACTGAAATAGTCTCCTGCGATAACATCAACGAAGTTCGCCAGGAAATAGGTTATGTCTTCCAGGGCTTTGGTTTATTTCATCATTTAACGGCTTTAAAAAATGTTATGCTGGGTCTTACCAGGGTCAAAAAAGTCCCCAAAAAAGAGGCAAAAGAAAAGGCCATCGCCAAGTTAGAACGGGTCGGCCTGCTGGATGTGCTTGAATCCTATCCAGCTCAGCTATCCGGCGGCCAGAAACAGCGGGTGGCTATTGCCAGAGCTCTCGCCATGGAACCCAAACTAATGCTTTTCGATGAACCCACCTCGGCCCTGGACCCGGAATTAATTGGAGAAGTTTTAAATGTTATGAGAAAACTGGCTGAAGAGGGCATGACCATGCTGGTAGTCACCCATGAAATGGGCTTTGCCCGGGCCGTTTCCGATGAAATTATTTTTATGGAAAAGGGCAGGATAGTGGAGAAATCTTCTCCTGAAAAGATGTTTGAACAGCCGGAAAACCCCAGAACCAGAGAATTTTTATTTAAACTTGATGAACTTTATGGAAAAGGCGGTGAGTAAACTGTGCTGGAATTCCTAACAGAATTTATGATAATAGACATATTTGTCAGCAACTTCGGCCGCCTGATGTCCGGCCTCAGGTTTACCCTCACCCTGACCTTTGTGGTTATGTTTTTTGGCACTATCTTTGGCGTATTACTTGCCTTAGGACGGAGTTATGGTATTAAACCAATCTCCTGGGTCTGTACTGCCTATATAGAACTTATCAGGGGAACCCCCATGCTGGCTCAGCTCTTCATTTTATATTTTGCCCTGCCGGCCTACGGCATCCGTTTTTCCGCCGTCACTGTGGCCTATCTAGGCTTCACCATAAATTGTGCCGCCTACCAGGCCGAATATACCAGAGGGTCCCTCGAGTCCGTCGGTGCTGACCAGTACAAGTCTGCCTATTCCCTGGGCATGAAGCGCTGGCAGACGATTCTCTTTGTTGTCTTACCCCAGGCCATAAGATGGTCAATTCCCGCCTGGACCAATGAATTTATTTATATTTTAAAGTACACCTCCCTGGCCTACATTATCGGAGCGCCCGATCTGATGACTCAGGGCAAATTCATTGCCAGCAGAAATTATCAATTTTTCCGCGTCTACTTCATCGCCGCCATAATTTATCTTGTCATCGTCTTAATCTCAACCTGGATTATTGATAAAATAGAAGCCAAATTCAAAATCCCCGGTTTTGGTTAAACTATTATTGACAGGCTCTATCTGTCAAATTTATTGACGATTTCTACCTTTCAAGCCGGTTTTTCCCTGCAAAATAACAGTTAAATTTTCGTCTCCTATTGTGCTCCAAAGAGAGCATGGTAATTTGGCAGTTAAAGAACTGCAACTTCTTTCCTCTGGCATTCTCCTTTAACTTATTTTGTCTCTTTAATCCCCTCGATCCCCTTGATCCCGTCAATCTCACCAATTCCTTTCAATCTCCTAAATCTCCTTCAATCTCCTCAATCCCCATTTTCCTCGGGGAAAAGATGCCCGTAATAACTCTCTGCATTATAAACCGCGGCCAGCGGATTATGCCCCAGTACCCGATCCTTGGCTGCCAGTACGGTGGCAGGAGCCTCCGAATACTTAAAGAAAAGCGCATCATGTCCGACACAGAGTCCCAGCATCACATTAAACTCCGTCCCGCATTCAGCCAGCACTTTAGTCTGCCCGATCGGATTGCAGCCCGCCTCAAATCCCTCGGCTGTAAACCTGTCTTCGGGAGGAACATTCAGCTTAGCTTTATCAATGCTGCCGCAGCAGCAGACCACCGAATTCACCTCCAACCCCCGACCGGCAAAATATCTAGCCGCCAGCTCTGCCTCCCGATCCAGCCCGATGCAGAAAGCCAGCCCGATATTCTCAAACCCCGCCGCCAGAGCAAACTCCGCAATTTCCTGCAGCCGAGTCCACTTCTTATAACCACTGCTCTCAACTTTAGCCGCCGTCTTATATAACCTCTGATTTTTCTCTTTTTTATACTCCATCAGCGCTTCAGCCAGCCATTTCCCCCGCCAACCATCCTTTTCCCCTTCATACCAGCACCATTCCGGATAATCTTCTATTCTGTCAGACCCGGTTTTACAGCTCTGCACCTTACATCCGGCACAAACAGAACGCCCTTTTCTTAATTCCGTCATCATATGCTCCCCCTTTTGTTTTTTTGCTTTTTCACATAGTTTGATATATTTAACCCTCACCCTGACCGCCAATTAGCAAACCTTTCCTTCTTGCCCATTCTATAAACTCCTTTTTTCAGCAAACCCTTGCAGTTAAACCCTTATAGTAAACCCTAGCTATTACAATCTTTTTCTTTAAAATTATCGGAAATATCAGCCGAAAATCACCTGAGATACCAGCCCAAGCTACCCATTTTAAAATCCATTTTTATTTTTTCATCAGGCTTTTTTCATCATACATCCTTTCATAATATGTATTCAATTCAGCATATATGCTGAATCTACTTAATTGGCTTACAAATCAATGTATAGATCAACTATACAAATCAATTATTATAAAATTAGTATCTAAAATACTTCAACACTTTGCAATACACCCCAGGACTCTGCAACATCCCAGCACTTTGCAACAAAATTTTGCTGAAATCACTACCATAATAACTACCATATAGAATTCTTGTCATCAACCCTCCCAAGCCTTTCTATCTGTAATTCTGCAACTATATATATACTACAATAGCAAGCCTTCTATTCCTGCATACCAGAAATCCCCGGCTGAATTAAATTTGTTAGACAAGTAATATTCTGATATACTTTATTAGCAGAAGAAAGCAACAATACAACTGCAAGATTATAATCGCATCACTATTTACATCCAACTTTTTACACCAACAAAATTAGCAACAGGATAATCAATAACACCATTAACAATAAAGCCCAATAGAACAGCCATTACGACTAAAATATATGGCAATCACTGCCGCCCTAGCAATAAATTCTTTCATATTATTATATCTTCAAAAAGATCAGGCTGGTTCACCAGCTTGATTCAACTGAACCGGGAAGGTGGTTATCATGTCAACCCAAAAGCCCCAAAGCTCTCGAGAAATTTCTAGTTCCTCAAATTCCTCCAAAACCCCCAAAACATCTAAATCCTTCAAATCCTCCAAAGCCTCAAATCCCTCATTTTCTTCCAGGTCCTCAGAGTCTTTCAGAAATCCCTCTAAAACTAAAGGAAAACTTCGAGGGGAAGAAGATAAGATGAAGGCCCAACTGATCACCTCCCTGGGAGAAATAAGACCTGACGGCAGCCCTCTGGAACTTAAAGAAGTTCCTCGTTCCTGTCCCACCAACGGTCAGGTCCGCCTCAAGATAATAGCCTGCGGTGTCTGCCATACCGAACTGGATGAAATCGAAGGACGCACTTCTCCGCCCGAACTGCCGGTAATCCCCGGCCATCAGGTTGTCGGCACTATCGAGAAGTTCGGCCCCGGGATCGATTCCGCTCTGCAGAAACAGCTTAAAAACCAGCCGGTCGGCGTTGGCTGGATTTATTCTGCCTGCGGCCAGTGCCGTTTCTGCCAGGAGGGTCGAGAAAATCTCTGCCCTGATTTTACCGCCACCGGCCGGGATAGAGATGGTGGCTATGCTGAATATATGTTGGTGCCGGTCAACTATGCCATTCCTTTACCCCCTGACCTAGATCCAGTTCAGGCCTCCCCTCTGCTCTGCGCCGGCAGTATCGGCTATCGCTCTCTAATGCTAGCCTTGAATCCCAACCGCGGCAATCCCAAACGCCGCTTAGACAAAAACAAACCCCTATATTCTGACTCCTCCCGCAGCTCAAATAGCAACATAAATCGCAAAAATAACAGCAATAATCACTGTAACAATCACTGTAATACTAACGGTAATAAAAACAGCACCAATTACAATAACAACAATAACAACAATAGAAATAATAAAAATCCTAAAACCAGCAGCCCGGGTCAGCAGTCAAAACAGAACTCTACCCCAAACGATAATGCTTGTTCCGGCATCGAACACTCTAATCAGCAGGAAGAGCCCTTTATCCCCGCCGGCCAGCAGGACAAGCACCCTATCTCCAACATCTCCAGCACTACTGGCACTTGCCAGCTGAACGAAATTCCACCCCTCGAGACCCTGGGACTCACTGGTTTCGGCGCCTCTGGCCATCTGGTTCTGCAGCTGGTGAAAGCCTTCCATCCCTCCACCCGGGTCTATGTCTTTGCCCGACGGCAGTCCACCCGTGACTTTGCTTTCAGCCTGGGTGCTGATTGGGCTGGCCCTACCTCCGCCCGTGCCCCCGAGCCCTGCCAGTCCATCATCGATACCACCCCGGCCTGGCTTCCGGTTCGCGAAGCCCTGGCCAACCTGGCCCCCGGCGGTCGCCTGGTAATCAACGCCATCCGCAAAGAAGCTGGCGATAAGGACGCCCTCCAGGATCTGAACTACGCCCGCCACCTCTGGCTGGAAAAAGAAATAAAATCCGTCGCCAACGTTACCCGCCAGGACATCCGCGGTATCCTGAATGCCGCCAGCAAAATCAACCTCCAGCCCACCCTGACCGAATACAGCCTTGAGGAAGCCGGTCAGGCTCTTAAGGACATTAAATTCAGCCGGGGCCGGGGAGCAAAAGTCCTGAAAATAAGCACTAATAACAAATAAACAAAAATTACAGACCAGCAAAACCACAATAATTAACCAGTAACTACGCCAAAAACCGTATAAAAAGCCGTGCAATAAACCTTGCAAAGAAACCCTCTCAGAAATAAATAAAAAAGTTCTTGACATAACATAAAACTAATGATAGTATATGAAATGTCGCTGCAAAAAAAGGTTTACTTCAAGGTAGCGGCCTTGATTTTGCATAGTCCCAGAAGAACCTTGAAAAGTGGATAGTTAGAAGTTTTAGGAAAGCAGGCGGAGAAACAAAGCGTTAGCGTTTAAGATTTAAAGATTTGAAGGAGAGTTTGATCCTGGCTCAGGACGAACGCTGGCGGCGTGCTTAACACATGCAAGTCGAACGCCCCGCCCTTTTAAGGCCTTCGGGCTTTAAGAGGATCACGGGGAGTGGCGGACGGGTGAGTAACGCGTGAACAATCTGCCTTAAGGAGCGGGATAACCTGACGAAAGTTGGGCTAATACGGCATAGGTCACAGAGGGGTATCCCTTTGTGATGAAAGGTGGGCTCTTTGAGACCACTGCCTTAAGAGGGGTTCGCGTCGGATTAGCTAGCTGGTGGGGTAAAGGCCTACCAGGGCGACAATCCGTAGCTGGTCTGAGAGGACGATCAGCCACACTGGGACTGAGACACGGCCCAGACTCCTACGGGAGGCAGCAGTGGGGAATTTTCT
>PUKQ01000226.1 GCA_003550565.1 Syntrophomonadaceae bacterium | reverse complement strand
TATGAGATGGCCCGGCAGTTAGGGCACACCATTACTCCTCTGAATCCCTCGCTGGTGCCCCTGGAAACTAAAGAAAGCTGGGTCGCCCAACTGGACGAGCTTTCCCTGCGCAACGTCTCTCTTACAGTTTGGAGCAAAGCGGAACAAAACATCTTCCATGATCAAGGAGAAATGCTCTTCACCGATTTTGGCATTTCGGGACCCCTGGCTTTATCGGCCAGCACCGCCATGAAAAACATTGAACACGCATCTTACACCGTCAGTATCGACTTAAAGCCCGGATTATCGTTTGAGCAATTAGACAGAAGAATACAGCGGGATTTCGTTCATTACTCCCGTAAAATATTGGCCAATTCCCTGGGTGACCTGCTCCCCCAGAAACTGATCCCGGTAATAATTAATCTTTCGGGCATCCCCAGAGATAAGCCCGTAAACCAGATCAGCAAAGAAGAAAGGGAAAAGCTGGCCCTGTTGCTGAAAGACCTCCGCTTAAATATTAAAGGATTTAGGCCCTTGGAAGAAGCAATAATCACCTCGGGAGGGGTAAACACGCGCGAAATAAACCCCTCCACCATGGAATCGCGGCTGGTGCAGGGGCTCTTCTTCGCGGGAGAAGTAATTGACGTTAGTGCTTACACCGGTGGATACAACTTACAGATCGCATTTTCTACAGGATACACAGCGGGTTTGCACTGCTAACGCCTGAATCTATCAAATACGTTCTTAAGCATGCCCACACCTATCTTTATTTCCCATGTGACCGACAGCTCTCCCGTATCCTGTGTGGCCCTTTGCACTGCTAACCCCTGAATTTACCAAATACGTTCTTAAGCATGCCCACACCTACCATAAATTCCCATATAATAAGCTTTCTTCTATCTTTTTTCGCGGCTTTGATCAAGGAAAAACTCAAATCTCCCAAAACCCTCACCCGGAAAAATTTAACCCCAAAATAACTTGAAGAGGGCAGTGAATAATTGCCCCCTTCAAGTAAACCACTCCCGCTTTAGCAATAGAAGCCTTCCGGTCAATATGGCTGATGCCACAAGCTTACCCGGGTTCTAAAGGTAGTTCCTACCCCGATTCTGTCAGCTACCTGACCGGTTCCTGCTTGGTTTTTGCTAAAGCCTTACCAATTCATCCCCCACCTGTGGAGCCGGGAGAATTCCTGGCGTTACAGGTTAAAATCCCGTCTTTTGCTCTAGACCCCGCCGGCCCCAATTTACTCTTAGGGAGTTTCCGGGACTATGGCGCCAGTAATAACTACTCCGGGCGGATCGTAATTGTTGGCATCAAGGATCGCGTTCAGATCCAGGACTGCCCCCCATGTATCATCAATTACATAATTCATAGTAATCACAGTCGCATCGCCGCCGAAGAAATGATTATCTTCAACTACCAGAGCCTCCCCCAACTCCATTGCATCCGCAAAAACCAGTGAATCGAGGTTTTCCCGGAACTCATTTTCCCTCACAAAAACAGAAGTAAGAGGAACATCCGCGGGGAGCACTTCTAAGCTATGAGGCTCCACCTCGCCCGTAGTGAGATTTTTCAACCTCAAACCGGTTTCGCCGCCTGCAAACAAGTTGCCCTCAAAGAGAAGTTCCAGTGGCTCCTGTGGCTCAGGTGGCTCAAGCATAATTGAATATTCCTCCGGAACTGCCTCACCCTCAACACCAAAAGGCTCGTCCACAACCATTTCCTCACCGGACAACCCCACAAACGTGCCCATGGTATTATCCAACAAATCATTGTCCTTGAATTCCGCGCTGCCGGAGCCATGACTGGGGATTTTTGCCGCAATGCCGGCATAACTGAAGTCACCAACAGTGTTGCCGGATACATTCAGCACGGTATCTATAAAGCTATTATATGCTCCGGCATTGATGCCCAGGGTGTTCTCAAGTTCCTCTTCTCCATCCCCATCCACCGTAAGGTTGTTATTGATGACATTGATCGCGGAATCCTCGGCCATCTTATAATCTTTTTTATACTCATCATACATACTTAAACTGACCCCAAATCCATCGTCTGCCATCACTTTAAC
Source organism: Syntrophomonadaceae bacterium (assembly GCA_003550565.1). Taxonomy (GTDB): domain Bacteria; phylum Bacillota; class Dethiobacteria; order DTU022; family PWGO01; genus B1SED10-75. The sequence goes on along the minus strand of PUKQ01000226.1, from coordinate 614 downwards.
ATCATTGTTGTCTATATGCAGAGCAGATTCGATTATATCGCCGTTGATATTGATGCCTCTGCAACCTGCAATAACATCATTGCCCGCAATCGTAACCTCAGACCCTATAATGGGGAAAATACAGAAGTTGATGCCGCTGCCATCCTCACTTGCCACAGTATTCCCCACAATGTTTACCGTAGTATCCTCAACACTGCTCATATAAGCAATGCCGGCTCCTCTTGCTCCTGAAGCATCAATATCATTACCTTCAATATTAACGTCTTTGATCCCGGCGGTGCCGTTGTTTATATCTTCTTGGAGGAGCGGCAAATCACCTTCCCCGAATATACTATTCCCATCATGTGGGCATGGCACTGTTCCATCATCAATAAATATGCCCGCATGATTATCCATGACTTCATTATCCTCTATGGTGAGCGAATCAATGCTAGCTCCATCACATGCCCGAACAAAAATTCCCCTCTCATGGCCGCTAACTTCATTATTATTGATAACCGCCGTTTCAAGGCTGGCATCTTCGCCCGCGCTAACCCGAATTCCGAGCACGCCGTCGAACTCATCAGTAGTGCTAACAGTGTTGCCTTCCACAGTTGCCGTTTCAATGCTGCTGG
>PUKQ01000112.1 GCA_003550565.1 Syntrophomonadaceae bacterium | reverse complement strand
CCGGCAACCGCCACCAGCGGGAAGAAACCGAACGCTTCAAACTGTTCACCTACGATGAAATCCTCCAGCGCGACAAAGTAAGCTTGGACATCTTTTGGATGCGGGACAAAACCCTGGAGGAATCCGAAAACCTCCCCGAACCTGACCTGTTGGCCAAAGAAATTGTCGAAGACCTGGAAACCGCCCTGGAGCAATTCAGCCAAATCCAGGAATCCCTGAGCGAATCTAAACAATAGTCAAAAAATCTTGCCTGTCATACCAGGTTTTAGAATAGAAGGTGCCAGACACTTAACATAATATTTTTCAATATGGGAGTTCTATTATTAAACGAAATGATGCGTATTAGGGAAAAGCATATTTTACTTCTTCTAAGTTATACAACTTGTAGATATTGTATATTGGTGCAAGAGGCATAAAAGCCTCTGTCATAAATAATAATAAAATCAAGATTGATTTTATGACAGAAAGATTATATAATTATTTATGAGGAGGTGATGGATGCTATGTTAAGTAATGAAGTTATTGGGAAAAGGTTTGGTGAGCTGCGTGAAAAAAGTGGTTTTACACAAAGCCAGATTGCAAATTATTTGCAAGTAGATCAGAGCTACATTTCAAAGTGCGAGAAAAACGAACGAAAATTTAGTATCGATATCCTGCAAAAAGCGGCCAATCTTTTCGGTTGCCCTGTTGATTATTTCACAAACGAAGAGAGCAATTATTCTCCTCTGCCTATTGCTTTACGTGCAGAAAGTGTAGAAGTTGAAGACTTGGAGACTATAGCGGCTGTAAATAAGATTGCATTAAATTTACGCTATATGGAAGCGTTGCTCAGGGGGGAATAAATGTGAGAGAAAAGATTGAAATAAATTCAGCGGCTATAAGTCTGCGCAGAGAATTTGGTATTGATATCTATTCCCCGGTAGATATTTTTTCATTAACTAACAATAGTGATGACTTAACTATTGTTTTTTATCCTATGAGCGAAAGAGTAAGTGGAATATGTATCAGGGATGAGAACAACAAAATTATTGCCGTAAATTCAAATACAACTTACGGCCGCCAAAGATATACAGTGGCCCATGAGCTGTACCACTTATATTATCATGAAAACTATAAAAGCATTGTTTGCTCAAAAGACCTTGAAAAAGACAAAGACCCTATGGAAAAGGAAGCTGATATGTTTGCCTCTTATTTTTTGGCTCCCTATGAGGCATTGAATGAATATGTAAAATACAAATTGAGAAAACAGAATAACTTGGAGTTAGATGATATCGTAAGAATCGAGCAGCATTTCGGTTTAAGCAGACAGGCTGCTCTATGGAGATTAATAAACGAAGGCTATTTGACTCCTGAAAGGGCAGATACAATGAAGTCTGGAATTATTTCATCTGCCTTAAAACTCGGATTTGATGATAAGTTATATTTGCCATCCCCGGAACATAAACAGTATGCTACACTCGGAAAATATATCAAACTTGTAGAAGAGTTGAAAGAAAAAGAGATGATTTCAACAGGCAAGTATGAAGAACTCCTTTTAAATGGTTTTAGAGGGGATATGGTTTATGGCCCAGAAGGAGAAGAGTATTATGACTAAACAGCTATTTTTTGATAATGACTGTGTCTCATCTTTTCTTTGGGCTAACGAAGAAGATCTTTTATTAAAGCTATATCCGGGGAGAATAGTATTGCCCCAAGAAGTGGTTGATGAATTATCAAATCCAAGTATACCCCACATTAAAAGAAGAGTTACACACTTAATTACTAACAGGGATATTGCCACTCAAAAAATTCATACGGACACTGAAGAATTTGGTTTATACTACCAATTAGCAATAGCACCACCTAAAGGAGAAAAGATAATCGGTAAAGGTGAAGCGGCTGCAATATCTCTAGCAAAAGTGTATAAAGGGATACTTGCTATTAATAATTTAAAAGATGTCTCAAGATATGTTCATAAATATAATTTAAACCACTTCACTACAGGTGATATTTTGGTAGCCGCTTTGAATGAGGGATACATTAATGAAAATGCAGGAAATCAAATTTGGAGTAAAATGCTTGCCAAAAGAAGGCTTTTACCCGAAGCATCTTTTACTGATTATCTTAAATCGATTTAGAAAGCAGGAAAAAAGAAAGTGTAAGGCACTTAACATATTTAATGGTGATAGATGATGATAATAAAATTTACTCTAGCGAAGATAAAAACTTTTATGCATCAAAATGACCTTGTTGAAAATGACCTCCATCATGAAATCTATCTTTCCGATCCACGGAAAGTGGCGCCGGAAAAATTGAAAACCATTTTAAGGCATCCGGTAAAGAAAAGATGAAAGCAAGCCGGGCATTGGAGAAATTGAAGGGTGGAGACTTAAGGTCAATCGGCAAATCAAATGAAGTAGTCCGGGATATTTTAGACAACCCCGCCCTGTTCGGAGGGGTTTTTGCAGGACTGTTTCATGAAGATCCGGTTATCCGCATGCGCAGTGCGGATGTGATTGAAAAAGTATCCAAGGTGCGCCCTATGTACTTACAACCCTACAAAGATAGATTAATCAAAGACGTCACCAAAATAAACCAGCAGGAGGTTCGCTGGCACCTGGCTCAAATGTTCTCCTACTTGGAACTGAATAGAGAAGAAAAAATGGCTGTGGCCGAGATATTATG
>PUKQ01000243.1 GCA_003550565.1 Syntrophomonadaceae bacterium | reverse complement strand
TAAAAATATAAGGCAAGAACGCATCAGAAATCTCCTTGAACTGGTACAACTCTGGAATCGCAAAAATGAACAGGTAAAAAAATTCTCCGGAGGCATGAAACGAAGGTTGGAAATTGCCAGGGGGCTTCTTCACCTTCCGGATATCCTTTTCCTGGACGAGCCTACCCTGGGGCTGGATCCCCAAACCCGTAATCTCATTTGGGAATACATCCACGATTTAAACAAACAAGAAAAAACAACTATTTTCCTAACTACTCATATTATGGAAGAAGCGGAACGAATGGCAGATACCGTGGCCATAATCGATGAAGGCAAAATTATAAAAATGGGCTCACCCCAACAGCTATGTGAGCATACCGGTACAACTACTCTGGAGGAAGCCTTTTTATCATTAACAGGGAAAACTATCCGGGAAGAAGGGCCCGATAATGGAAGGCAAATATTGAGAAACATGGCCTTAAGGAGAAAATGAAGTGGATACAGTATACATCCTTTGGTTACGCCAGATGAAACACTATTTTCGTTCGGGTTCCCGTATTATCGGGTCAATTGGCCAACCCCTGCTTTTTCTTTTTGCTTTCGGCCTGGGTTTCGGCCCTGTTTTTGAGCAAGCCGGGGAAACCGACTACTTCCAATTCTTGGTCCCCGGTATTATAGGCATGAGTATACTTTTTACTTCTATGTTTAATGGAATTGATATTATCTGGGATCGTCAATTTGGCTTTTTAAAAGAAACACTGGTAGCCCCCGTATCCAGAATTTATATTATGCTGGGCAGAACTTTGGGAGGAGCTACCATTGCTGTTTTTCAGGGAATAATAATTCTTTCTATTTCGCTATTAGTGGGTTTCCAGCCCCATAACCCCTTAATTATACCTGCAGCAATATTATTCATGTTATTGACTGCCCTATTATTCAGCGCCCTGGGCATCGCAATTGCTTCACAGCTGGAAGATATGCAGGGTTTTCCTCTCATTATGAACTTTTTAATTATGCCTTTATTCCTCCTTTCCGGAGCTCTATTTCCTCTGAAAAACTTACCGGCAGCTTTAAACATTATTGTGCACATAAATCCCCTTAGTTACGGTGTAGATGGAATAAGGGGCTCATTACTGGGCCTTTATGAAATGGGATTGTGGTTAAATTTAGGGGCCCTTTCCGCAATAGCAATTCTTCTACTTACAATCGGTGCTTATTTCTTTTCCAAAATTCAAATCTAAAACACCGGAGGGCAGGATTAATTATTTTCTAAACACTTTAATTACGGAAGTCTCAACAAGTTCTTGCCCCGAAAATTTTGTAATCATTTCCCGTAAATGCTTATATTATTCCTGTATTGGTTTATAAAAAATAATATTTGAAAGGTTGCCATGTATCATTTACTGTGATAACATTTTTGCGTTAAAGCAATACAAAAATAATTAATTAGAAAGGGTGCAAGAAATGATTGTTGGAGTTCCCAGAGAAATTAAACCTGACGAAGGACGTGTAGCCGCCATCCCTTCTGTAGTGGAAATGTTGGCCTCCGATGGTCACCACGTTATAATTGAAAATAATGCCGGTTTCTTAAGCGGATTTAGCAATCAAGAGTACCAAGATGTAGGAGCTGAGATAGTAGATACCCCGGAAGAAATATTTTCCCGCGCTGATATGATTTTAAAAGTAAAAGAACCCCTACCCCCGGAATACGATTTATTACGGGAAAACCAGATTGTTTTTACCTTTTTACATCTCGCCCCTTTAAAGAAACTGGCTAAAGTGTTGAGGGAAAAAAAAGTAACGGCTATCGGATACGAAACCGTAGAAGCCGAAGGTTATCTCCCCCTGCTAACCCCCATGAGCGAAATCGCAGGAAAAATGGCCATCCAAAGCGGAACCCGCTTTATGGAAAAGATTCATGGAGGCCGAGGGATCCTTATCGGGGGAGTGCCGGGCGTCCCTGCAGCTGATGTTGTGATTATTGGAGGTGGGGTAGTAGGTAAAAACGCCGCCCGCGTTGCCCTGGGAATGGGGGCACAAGTTACGGTGGTAAGTAGAAGCCCGCAGAGGCTCAGGGAACTTTCAGATATCTACGGAGAAAGGATCATCACCTTTATTTCCAATAAGTTTAACCTTGCTAAAGTTGTGGAGTACTCTGACCTGCTTATTTCGGCAGTACTGTTACCCGGAGCGCGTGCCCCGCGATTAGTTTCCGAAGATATGGTTAAAAGTATGAAAAATGGCTCTGTAATTTTAGACGTATCTATCGACCAGGGAGGGGCAGTGGAAACTATCGATCGGGAGACCACCCATGCTAATCCCACTTATAAGAAACACGGTGTAATTCATTATGCAGTTCCCAATATGCCGGGAGCGGTTCCCCGCACAGCTACAGTAAGCTTGACCAATGCTACCATGCCATATATTCAGGACTTGGCCCAAAAAGGAGTAGAAGCTTTTAAAGAAGATCCTACTCTCGCAAAAGTGGTCAATGTTTTTAAGGGAGAAATAACCAACCAGGCGGTGGCGGAAGCACAAGGTCTTCCTTACGTGCCCCTAGAAGAGCTCTGGTAATTAAAATTGTAAAACGGTTTTAAGCGGAGAGGCCAGTCTTTAAGAATACTCATTCAAGAAATACTTTCCCATTGAACAGGGCCGATGAGGGATTCCGCATTTTCCCAAAGGATTTTTTCTTGTAGATGAGGTTGGGTGCGAGTTGCCATACGGGCAATCTTAAAAGAAACATGCTGTCTTGACTCGGGCCAATCAGAGCCAAAAACCACCCTATCTTTTCCCACTGTATTTAAAGCACGTTTAATGGTAGCTGCAGATTGAAAAGAAGTTTCCAGGTATACATTTTCATGCCCGGCAGCCAGCTTTAAAGCTCCTTCCGCATCGTACAGGCCCATATGGCCAAGTATAAACGGCACATCCGGAAAAGAGGAAATAAGTTTTTTCATAAGAAAAACGCCGCCGTATTCACGGTATCTACTCTGAGGAATAAAATATTCAAACTCACCGCTGTGGGTTAGCACCGGTCTACCATACTGCCTGAATTCCTCCAGCAATTGGAAGTAAAATTCATTTTCCGGGTGTAGTTCTTGCAAAATAGGATGAATTTTCACCCCCCGGCATCCCGAGTTCATGGCTTCTTTCAAATTATTTTGCCAGTATTTATCATCGGGATGCGCGCTGGCAAAAGTAAGCAGCCTGGGCTCATCGGCAATTTCATTTAGGTAATCCTTGCTTTTTACATAAGGTTCGATGGGCATGGTAACACTCACTGATACCCCGCTGGAATCCATCTCTCTGAGCAGATTATCTCGCGAAGCCATGGAAAGCCTTACCTGGTTGTCCAGGGAAATTAACATGCGCACTAATTCGGGGTAATTTCCATTTTTCCAGATAATAGATCGAAATTTTAAGAGCTCATTAAAATGCATAAAAAGGCGGGGTGGTTTTTTACGAAATCGATTCGGAGGCACCCCGGGTAAATTCAATTCTAAATGCGTGTGTATGTCAATTGCCCGCACGAAACAGCACCTTTCCTCCTGTTCTTTACCTGAGATTACTCCTATAAATATAAAATGCTCATAAGATAATAATGATTTTCCGGATAAATTGGCATTAAAATTAATCCCCGCAATGCGGGAAAGATTTTAATAACATATTCCCCGCATTACATTAAAAGAAGTATCGCCGATATAATGACAAAAAAGATTAAGCAAACTAAAGCTGTATAGCCCATAAAGTCCCTGGGTTTTATATCCATTAACTGGCTCGCTATGGGCAGAAAGGTTAAAGTCCAAAAAGGATTTATAAGGTTAGTGAGGGAATCTCCGTAAGCAAAACCAATAATTGTCTTGCCTGCATCAGCTCCTAACAAACTTGCAGCCTCAAGTACCGGCGGCCCGACAACAAGCCACTCCGCCCCTCCAGAGGGTATAAAAAGGTTTACAATCGCTGCTATTACAAATGAAAACCAGGGAATGGTTACTTCCGTAGCAAAGCCCATAAGCCCTTCAGCAAAAACTGTAGCCAGGCCGGTATGTTGAAAAATGCCCATTACACCACCAAATAAAGGAAACAAAATAACAATTTCAGCAGCGCCTGTAATGGCGCCTTTCATGGTGTCCATGAAATTGGTAAGCCTCCACTGAAGCAATACCCCAAAACCCAACATTAAAAAGGCAATAGCCCCCAGGTTAAGGCCTTCTTCCATTAAAATTCCCAAAAATCCTATCAGGCAGAGCAAAAAGAGGAAAATACTTAACAGCGGTGAATTATTCAGTCTCTCCACGGTGGAAAGTGATTTTTTGTCGATTGACCTCGAGAGGCCCGAAAAGGTAGAATCCCCCGGTTTTCCGTATCGTTTTTCATATTGAGCGGCTGCATCCCATTTTTCATCCACCTGCCTGGGTTTGATCAAAAACACAAAAAGAGGCAAAAGAATAATCACCGAAGCAATCAAAACAAAATTAACCGGTGTAAGCAAAGTTTCGGAAACCGGTATTACATCGGCAATGATGCCTCTATCAATAAATGATTGAGCGGTGTCTCTAGTTGCCATCATAAGAGCTGATGAAGAAGACAAGCCGCCGTGCCAAACCAAAAGCCCCGAATAAAAAGCTGCTATTGCCACCCTGTAGTCTACTCCTTTTACCCGCTTGCAAACTTCCACAGCAAGAATCGCCAGTATGGGAGCAAGCCCCCAGTTAATCAACATTAAGAAAATAGAAATAAGGGTAAGAAAAAAGTACACTTGCCATGGCTGCCTGATGTAATTGGTCAACCAGTTAAAAAACCGCACAAATGGAGGTGAAACACCGATAGTATAACCAAAGGTAAGTATCATAATCATCAAGACTGCAAAGGACAAAATTTCTCCATCGAAAACCCCCAGAATCCATGATTCCGCGATATCCATGGGCGCAGATCCGGTAAGAATAAATGCTAAAATGATAGCCAGGATAGTAAAAATTAAAGCCACCACAAAAGTGTCCGGGAGTATTCGTTTAACCTTGTCCGCAAAAAATATTCCCACTCTTTCCAGCATTTTTATGGCCTCCTTTATTTAATATGGGCTTCTTTATTATTAATAATATGTTTAAAGCACTATTCTATGTATTCCCATTTACTTCCTGCTAGATGCATTAAAATTTTTAAAAATATCTAACTTCTAATCGGTGAGAAGATTATGAGGCTGCTTCCCCTGAATAAATCGGGCAAGGTTTTCAATGGTCATATTCATAATGCGCATTTTAGATTCTTCGGAAACGCCGGCTACATGAGGCGACAATATCAAGTTATCCGCATTTACTTCTAATAAAGGGTTATCCGGTTTGATGGGTTCCTTAGAAAAAACATCAACCGCGGCTCCGGCAAGCTTGCCTTCCTGCAAAGCATCGGCAAGGTCCTGTTCATTTACAATTTCACCTCTCGCCACATTTATAATCACTGCTCCCGACTTCATGCCCCCGATGGTATCTTTATTGATCAAATTCTTAGTTTGAGGGGTAAGCGGGCAGTGCAGGCTTAAAACATCCACATTTTCCCACAAGTCATTAATGTCGTTAAGGTAGGTTAATTTCATTTCTTTTTCCGTGTGCTCATCAAGGCGAGTCAGATCATGATATACCATGTTAACTCCAAAAGGATAAAGCCGCTCCGCCACAGCCTTTCCTATACGGCCCATGCCTAAAATTCCCCATGTTTTGTCTTTTAGCTCTACCGGGCCTATTTCCATTTGCCGCCATTCTCCCATGCGGGTGGTGCGTGAAGACATCATAATTTTTTTCATGAGAGCTATTCCGCTCATTACCGTATATTCGGCTACATCAATAGTATTAGCCCCGGCGCAGTTTGCCACTTTGATGCCTGATTTGGCACAAGCTTCAATATCTATGTGCTGATACCCCACACTGGGCTGCTGAATAAACCCGGCATTTTTCAACAAAGCAACTGTTTCGGCGGTTATTTCATTTTTGAATGAAAAATCCCCCACCACCACCTCGGCATCCTGCAGTTCTTCTTTTACTTCATGGGGGGAAGAAAAAGTAACGTTAACTACCTTTATCCCTTCCAAACCTTTACTCTCAAGCATACTCTGAATAAACTCAGCCGGTAGAGGCGACATAGAAACAATCTTTGTCATAACTGGATACACTCCTTTAGCTAATTTTTTTACTTTACTATACTATAATTTTATAATCAGAATATATCTCCTCTATTTTTTTTTCTCTAGCATTACAGCAAAACTTTTATGGTAAAAGGGCTCCGCTAAGCCACGGGGAAGATTTGAGCGTCCCGTAGTGAAACGAAAACCGCAAGGCAACGGAACCGTCCCCGTGCCTTTCCAAGGCAACGGAACCGTCCCCGTGCCTTTCCCCGTGCCTTGCTATCAAGATGCAGCCGTTTTATCAGTCATTTTTTTCTAATCTTTCCGCCCGCCGGTAATTTAGCTGTAATTCTTTGCCTTCATAATGAATGTTAATGGTTTCGGGGTTTCTTTTAACTTGGGCATATTTGCTATCATATCTTTGATACTCCATTTCCTGGGTAAGCCCATCAATTCGAAAGTCCCCTTCATAATCGGCATATAATTCCTTGCCGTGAGTGACATATTTTACATTGCCCTCCCCCACTTCCACGGGGTTGTGTAAAATCCTTTGTTTAAAATCTTGATAACTCTCGATATCAGTATCAGACAGTTCAGTGATATAGGTGTGATAGCGCCCCCCTTTTCTTACCAGGTCAAACTCTTTCTCCAAATGTTTTTGCTGATTTTCTTCTTCGATCTGATCATGGCACTTAAGCAAAGCTGCGGCATAACTGTCAAAAGGCCTGTATTGCAATTTCCCATTGGCTATCATCGCTACCAGCACTTTATCACGCTTGCCAAACACATAATTACCTTCTATTTCCAAAATATCATAACACTCCCGGGGCACATAAGCATGAGTAATATCAGCCAGGCTAAATTCCAATAGCCGCTTTTTTTGCGGTATTTTGTAGATGGTAATATTTACATTCAAGTCTTGAACACTCATGGGTTGCCTGCCATTTCCTACCCAGTATCCCGGAGACGCGGCATGTTTTTCCCTGCTGTCATCATCTTTTGCCGGATGCGTGGTATATAGAGCCAGGTCCGGAGAAATGTTGGCGGACCATACATGCTCCTGGGCTCCACAACCATCAACCCCGTAAGCTATTGCCGTGCTGAGAATATAATATTTAGTTCTGTAAGAGTAAACATTGCCCCTGTTTAAAGCAATTCCATGGGTCATCAATTCGAACTTGGAACTAATAAAACGAGGGACTTTTAATAACTTTAAAAAGGTTATATTGATAAACCTGAACGGGTTAACAAATTTATTCCTAAACATCCGGTGACGGTTAAGGTATTGCAGGGTATTGGTTACAACTTCGGGATTGGTAAACGCTTCACATCCAAACTGGGCCATAATTTGGTTATCATCTGGCCCCACCAGTCCCTCTTCTTTTAGTTCACTCACGTTCATTCCCGATGAGGCTTTTATCACCACAGGCTCCGGATCTAAGGCAATATCATAAATAACCTGCGGCAATTCATAATAACCCGCCCTGTACATGGCTATAAAATTTTGCATCATCTGGGCATCAACGCCTACCAACTTTATAGTAGTTTCTGCATCCTCACCGCCTGCTTTAATATGCTGTTCCAAGGGCGATTGGGCTTTAATCAACCTTTCTAAATCCGCTCCTTCCCATATAGATTCCATGGCCGCCTTTATCCTGTTACCGTATAAATCGCTGGATTTGTTATCACCATACATCCTGCTGCTTACAGGCACGAAAGTATTATTTACGGAATGAGTGGCTACATCAAACCAGAGCAAATCCATAATTATTTTCATTCTTTCCACGGAATTGTCGTCCTCATCTTCTGCAGTATACTGAATATAATTAGACATAGGAGCAATATCTTCCGCATAGTAATTATTACTATACCATTCATAGAATCCATACCTGAATTTTTGCTCCATCCAGTAATCAATACGTTTTTTTGCTTTTTCTTTATGCTCTTTTCCGGTCATTCCGTTGTTGGTAAATATCTCTTCGGGCCATTCTTGACCTGCCAGGTATTCACTGACAGCAAAAAGCAGCTGGTGATTCTCCGACCAATAACACATACTGTCTTCCCCCGGTTCATCCATCCAGTATTTAAAATCAAGGAAGGTTTGTTTAATTAGGCCGCGTATACTCTGCGGCAGATCATGGAAGCAATCTTTATAAAGCCTGAAAAGAAGCTGCAGACGAAAGTCCGCGCAGTCATAACGATTATTGATAAATTGGAGGGAAGGCATAAGGCAATCTTTTATATATTCCTCATCAACAGTAATATGAGCGGGTACCCGGGACGGCTCGCTCAGGTAATAATAAATCAGGGAAAGGCCGGTGGGATCTAAAAACTCTTCCGGTAAGTCCGGAATTGGTTTTTGCTTCAAAGCAATTAAAATGTCCGCCAAAATCCATAAAACAATTAATCCTGCCGCGCCTAATAAAACATAAATAAATGTCATCACAAACTCCTTGTTTAACTATTACTTGCAGTTTAAAGATTTGTATGCTTATATTATAATATGTCAATTTTTCGTTATTGTCATCGTTTTTTATATGGTTTCTTTGATCCCAATTTACTATTTTAAAAAGTGCTTTTATCAATTATACTTTATCATAAATGCTGAAAAAATATTTAATTTATGCCGTCAAATAATTACATATATTTTAACCGGAGGTGATTTGTTTTGAAAATTTATTTAAAAATAACCGGCGTGGGACTTTTGCTCACATTACTCGTTGTCATGTCTCTTGCCTGTGAACCTGACAATGGGGAAGTGGTGAACGACGAGGTAGCGCCGGTGGAAGAAAACGGCGTTCCGGATGAAGAAAACGATGCCCCTCTTGCCCCGGAATTTCAGGCAGACGAGCTTTTTTCCGGAGAAACTAAACAATTTCCGGATGACTGGGAAGAAAAAGTAATTTATCTTAACTTCTTTTCTACCGGTTGACCTGCATGCATAGATAAGATGCTGCAGTTGCAGCCAATGTTGGAAGATTACCCGGAAGAAGACCTGCAAATCATTACAATTACCTCCGATAGTGAAGAAAGAATTAAAGATTTCTGGGAAGAAGAAAATATCCCCGGCGAGGTATTTATAGATGCCACGGGAGAATTATCACGTCAATACGAAGTTCAGTACCTTCCGGAAGGGATCTTTATAGACAGGGAAGGTACAATAAAACATGAATCAACAGGCTGGCAGGAGGGTTCTTTAGAAGAGTGGCAACAAAAAGCCGACAATTTATTGGGAACTGACTAAAAGCTTATATTTAAGGATCATTATTGCTCGTTATATTACATTAGGTATAATTCATTTACGAAATAAATAATGACGACAAGAGGTTATTTTATGGGTAAAAAGGTCACATTCATCATTTTAGCAGCAGGATTGCTTATGATAGCCTGGGGGCTGTGGGAAGGTGGATTCCAGCAAGTTAATCAAATAGGCAGCGTAATATGCTTGGAATGTATGGGGCTGGGGGGTTAGCAATGTCTAAACGTCTAACCACGCAATTGATAGCCGCCCTGGTGGCAAACCCTTTTTTACTTAATTTCTTCAGGGGAAATATTTATCAAGGGAACCTCAAAGGGATATGTGTCCCTGTTTTGAATTGTTATTCCTGCCCTGCTGCAGTGGGGTCTTGCCCCCTGGGAGCCCTCCAAAATGCTTTGGCAGCGCCTTTTACTCGGATTCCTTTTTACGTGGGCGGTTTTATGATATTAGTGGGAGCAGTAGCGGGAAGGTGGATTTGTGGTTGGTTATGCCCTTTCGGGCTTATACAAGACTTACTGGGGCGGTTGTCTAAGATAAAGAAAAAACTCCCTTATGGTGTAACCCGGGCAAAGTACCTGGTTTTAGCCCTTTTGGTAGTACTGCCTATTATATGGGTAAATGAAGCAGGTTTTGGCGCGCCTTACTTCTGCCAGTATCTTTGTCCCCAGGGGACTCTTAGCGCAGGCCTTCCTTTACTGGCAAGTAATTATGCCTCCCTCTCTCCTCTCATCGGTGTAATTTTCTGGATCAAGCTGTTTATTCTGGGAATAATACTTCTGGGATCAGTATTCATTTACCGGCCATTTTGCCGCACCCTCTGCCCTCTGGGCGCATTTTACGGCCTTTTTAACAAAATTTCTCTTTTCCGGCTTCATTATGATAAATCTAACTGCAAAAACTGTAAGAGATGCTCTCGCATTTGTCCCGTTGACCTTAATTTACCCCAAGAGTCTAATTCGGCGGAATGCATACGCTGCTTGAAATGTAGAGATAACTGTCCTTCGGGGTCCTTAACCTGGAAAACCGAATTTAAAAGTTCACTTCCGAAATCTTCCCCTGAAAACACCTAAATAATTCATAACTCTATCTTAACTTTATGACATCATAATATCCGAAAAATACTCATTCATTTTCACCTGTACCAGGTGCATCCGCAGTTATTCAACAACCTACCTCACCATAATGCCCGCAGCAGTTATCTTTCTTTTTTATTTTTATTAGATTATTTCTCACAGCCATTTTTACTTTGGAAAAGAAAGAGGCCCTGTTGCTTTTCCAATTGCTGAACACACTTTTCAAAGAAGGTTTCTTTTTTTCATTACACAATTTCATACCTCCTATCATTTTCCCCAAAATACTTCTAACCCAAAATTTCAAAGATCCGGAGTTTGCCCGGCAAAATCCCGACCTGCATCCAAAGCATTTTGCAGCGCCTCGGGGTATTCTTTAATAGCGCCTTTCTCGTCTACACCCCTCTGGCAAATACAATCTTTATATTGATAATTAATATTGTGAAAAAAAATTTTGGCCACTGCCAAGGCACTTTCACAATATTCTTTTTTCTGCAGAGCGCCCACACAAATGAAAAATGCTTTTTTCCCCTCCTCCGGTTTTACCTTAGACATATTAAGCCTGTATTTTGCATGCCACCAGGATTGAAAACGATCAATAAAAGCCTTTAACTGTGCTGAAAGAGAACCGAAATAAACCGGGGTAGCCAACACTATACCCGCTGCTGAAGCCACCTGCGGGTATATATTTTTCATATCATCCTTCTGTACACATTCTCCGGTAGCAGCACAGCCATCACAAGCCTGGCAGGGCTTAATATTCAGTTCATTAATTCGCACCAAAGAAACATCACACCCCTCTTCTTCCGCCCCTTTGGCAAATGACTGCAGCAGCAACTCACTGTTGCCATTACGCCGAGGGCTTGAAGAGATAGCCAAAATGCTCTTCAAATCAAAACCCCCTTTATGCAAATGCTTTATACCTACTTCATTATATCAACATACAAATAATTTTACTAATCAACCGGGTATTTACTGATTTTTATCACTATTCAATCATTCGCCCTTTCAATTGACAAAAAAACAAATAAAAAATATAATTTTAATAGTTAAAGTATCATCAAACAGCCTTTTAAAAGGTATAACTTTAATATCCGGAGGCATACATTCTTAATTAATAACAATTTTTAATACATATGGCAGAAAGGGAGCAATAATAGCAACAATTAGGGGATCTAGCAGCGGCATATGACATCAGCACAAAATATTGTTGAGGAATGTTATGTAGCCGGGCTATACCAACCCCGGATTAGCTCACATATTTATCAGACCGGTGATAAATATAAACTCGTATATCCTGCCAAGCTAAAGCCAAATCCCTTAAGCAAGTTTTTTTATGTTTTCCCCTCTGCCCATGTTAAACAATATTGCTTCCTAAGTTTTAATTAAGTAAACAGCCAAGGGAGGGGTAAAATTGTACGATGTCTTAATTATCGGCGCAGGGGTAACCGGAGCCAGCATAGCCAGAGAGCTATCCCGTTACGACCTAAAAGTTTGCATTTTGGATAAAAATAATGACGTAGCCGATGCAACAACCAAAGCAAACAGCGCCATTATCCATGCCGGTTATGATGCCAAACCGGGAACCCTCAAAGCCAAATTTAACGCTTTGGGAGCTCCTATGTTTGACCAAATTTGCAAAGAGCTGGATGTGCCTTTCAAAAGGATTGGTTCTCTGGTAATTGCATTTAGTGAGGAAGAAATGAAAACCCTCGAAAGTTTATATGAGCAGGGTATTAAAAATGGGATAGAAAACATCCACATCTTAGATAAAGCGAAAACCATGGAACTTGAGCCCAACCTCATTGATTCTGCGCAAGGAGCTCTTCATGCCCCGGACGGCGGCATCATATGTCCTTTTGAATTAACAGTAGCATTAACGGAAAATGCCGTGGAAAATGGCGTAGATCTTTTCTTAAATCAACAAGTAATAGATATTGAGAAAAATGAAAAGGAATTTAAAGTAATTACCCAAAAAGAAAAATTTACGGCCAAATATGTGGTAAATTGTGCCGGAGTATTTGCTGATACAATTTACCACATGGTTACGCCTACAGATTTCCATATTACACCCCGTAAAGGGCAATACTTTGTGCTGGATAAAGAAGCCGGTAATTTTGCAAACACTGTGATATTCCAGTGCCCTACTCCTCAAAGTAAGGGTGTTTTGGTTACTCCTACCGTACATGGCAATTTGCTGGTGGGACCGGATGCAGAAGATTTAAACGATAAAACCGATCTTGATAACACCAGGGAACGCCTTAATTTTGTTAGGGAAAATGCTAAAAAGACTTCAGAGAATATCCCCTTTCATCTTACCATAAACATTTTCGCCGGATTGCGGGCTGTTCCCGATACCGGAGATTTTATTATAGGTGAATCTGAAAAAGTAAAAGGGTTTATAAACGTTGCCGGCATTGAATCTCCAGGGCTTTCCTCCGCTCCGGCTATTGGTAATTATGTTAAAGATCTACTCCTTGATAAGTGGGAAGGATTAAAGGAAAAAGAAAATTTTAATCCTTATCGCCGCAAGGTGGTACGGTTTAATGAATTAACTCCCCAAGAGATAACTGATTTAGTCAAAAAAAACCCCTCCTACGGGCGGATAGTATGTAGATGTGAACTGGTTACAGAAGGCGAAATCATAGATGTTATTCATCGAAAAGCCGGGGCAACCTCTTTGGACGCTATCAAGAGGCGAGTAAGAGCCGGCATGGGAAGATGTCAGGGAGGATTCTGCGGCCCCCGGGTCATGGAAATTCTTTCCAGAGAGCTCAACATGGAGATGCATGAAGTAGTGAAAGATTCACCCGAATCAAAAATTTTGACCGGAAAGACCAAGTGCAGTGAGGAGGAACATTAATGAGAGACTACGATATCATTGTTGTGGGTGGTGGACCGGCAGGGCTTGCTGCGGCAATCGAAGCAAAAAAGAATGGAGTGGACAGCATTCTCATTCTGGAAAGAGAAATCGAACTGGGAGGAATATTGCAGCAGTGCATTCACCACGGTTTTGGCTTACATGTATTTAACCAGGAATTAACCGGCCCAGAATACGCCGAAAATTTTATTAATGAAACCAAAGAATTAGGCATAGAATATAAAACGGATACCATGGTTCTGGATGTAACTGATGACAAAACGGTGGTATTTGTGAATGCCGTAGACGGCTATCAAACCCTCAAAGCCAAATCAGTAGTGCTTGCTATGGGATGCAGAGAAAATACGAGAGGAGCTATAGGAATTCCCGGTTCGCGTCCTTCAGGGGTTCTTACCGCCGGGGCAGCCCAGAGACTCATTAACATCGAAGGATACATGGTAGGCAGACAAGCAGTAATAATGGGCACCGGCGATATTGGGCTCATCATGGCCAGGCGGCTTACACTGGAAGGCGCCAGTGTTAAGGCTGTAATGTCACGCAGAACTTATCCGGCAGGTTTAATGAGAAATGTGGTGCAGTGCTTGTATGATTACAATATCCCCATGATGCTTCAGCACACAGTCACTAAAATTCATGGCAAAGAACGTGTTGAAGGGGTAACAATAGTCTCCCTTGACGAAAACAGGAAACCCATACCCGGTTCCGAACAATATATGGAATGCGATACACTTTTACTTTCCGTGGGATTGATTCCGGAAAACGAGTTATCACGAAAAGCCGGAGTTACTATGGACAAAAACTCCAACGGGCCCTTTGTTAACGAATCTCGTGAAACCAATGTTGAGGGCATATTTGCCTGCGGAAACGTTCTTCATGTTCACGACGTGGTAGATTTCGTTACCGAGGAAAGCCGAACAGCCGGGAGAGCAGCTGCCGCTTATGTATTAGACAGGGCACCGGCATCGGCTTCAACCATCAGCGTCACTCCGGGGAAAGATATTAATTATATAGTGCCCCATACCATAGACCCGGAAAAAGTTGAAGAGGAAATAGAACTCATGTTCCGGGTATCCGAGTTGTTTGATGACTCCAGGATAGTTGTAAAAAAAGATGGTGAAACAGTTAAATCCAAAAAAAAGGCTCGCATGTACCCCGGCGAAATGGAAATGATCAAGATTAAATCCGATATTCTTGAGGGAAGTCAAAACTCCAACCTAACTGTTGAAGTCGAGGAGGTGCCCGACAAAAATGAGTAAAAATGATGTTATCTGTGTGGTATGCCCTGTCGGCTGCAAAATAAGCATTGCTGAAAACAAAGACGCGGAATTGGGTTACGATATAGAAGGAAATAAATGCAAAAAAGGAATAAATTATGCCATAGAAGAATTAACCAATCCTACACGAAATATAGCTTCCACCGTCTGCATCGAAGGAGCACACCTAACTAGATTGCCTGTAAAAACAAGCGAGCCCATCCCTAAAGGCAAAATATTTGAGTGTATGAATGAAATAAATAAAATAAAATTAACAGCCCCGGTTAAAATGGGAGATATAATCATTGAAAATGTCCGGGGTACTGAAGTGAATATATTAGCTACCAGGAGTTTGCCAGATATTTAATATTACGTTAAAAATATTAGGATAAAAGAGGTGAATACTTTTGGAATCCGAAAATAGTAATAATAATATCCCCTCAAGCACCATATTTTGCTCAAATTGTGGAATTCAAATTCCCAAAGAGACTCCATATTGCATCAAATGCGGGGTCTCTACCGGCAAAACCTTTATTTACGAATCTCCCAAAACTTCCGGAATGGCCATAGCTTCGCTAATTTGCTCTGTGGTGGGTTTTTTTATCTGTTTTTTTGTGGGTCAAATTTTAGGGATTATTTTTGGTTATCAGGCAAGAAAAGAAATTCAGGAGTCTCAAGGAAGATTAACCGGAGAAGGACTTGCAACGGCAGGCATTATTGTAGGGTGGATTGGCATTGCTTTGGATATTTTAATAATTGCTATTTGGGGATTATTTGGCTTTGGCCTTTATATTTGAGTAATGGCCCTTTAACCCCATTATTAGCCGGAAGCGTTTGCATCAAAATATTTTAAACAAGATGATTAGCTACAAAAAAAGCATTTAAAGCTTTCCCATGAAAACTCCTAATTGCTTCCGCCCCAAAATCCGGGTAACCGGGATACTATGAGCGTGGCTGTAATTTGCCCTACTACAATGCCTATAATTGCTCCCTGCAAATTATCCATTAAGTCCATAAACAAAATGATAACCGCCAACCAGATAAACATATAAAGCACAGCGTGAGCCCAATCAGGCATGTCTAAGCCACCTTAAAAAAAACTATTTTCATTTTGTAATTCTCTAAAATTCAACATTCATAAATCCAAGTTCTATCTGCCGGAACTATTCTATTTTGACGGGCACTTTTTATTCCGCTATATTGTAATTAATATATCGACCTGTTCACATATTTGTCCGTGTAATTCCCAACGAAAAAGGAGTATCGGCATGTATATTAACAACTATCTCGCTTCAAAGATATTTAAAATATTGTTCCTGGTTGTCGTCGTTTACGGTCTTTACCTGAGCATTTTTTATGCTCCCCATGATTTGCCTCCGAGGTTAACACTATGTTCTTTTGCAATTCAAAGCAACATCCTGGTTTTACTCTCCACATTATACTTTTTGCGATTTACAGAAAGCACCCGCTTAAGAAGCATCTTCCGGGGCAGTGTCCTGCTGAGTATCTTAGCAGTAGGGTTGATTTTTCATTTAATTTTAGCTCCTCAATTACCGGCAGAACCTTCTAATCAGTTCATCCTGGCCAATCATTTAACTCATACCATATCTCCGCTGGGTTTTTATCTTGACTGGCTTCTTTTTGACCGCAAGGGACAAATGCAAATAGCCGACCTGCCATTCTGGCTTATTTATCCTCTCTTATACGGGATTGCTTTCGTATCACAGGGAACAATTACCGATTATTATCCGTATTTTTTTATGGACCCCGGTGCCGTTGGATATAGAGGAGTCTTAATTTGGCTGGCAGGTTTATTAGCAGCCTTTCTTTTAATCGCCTTATTAATATTAAAAATTGATATCTCCATGGAAGAAAGAAAAAACCTGCAAAGAAACAGTTAAAATTTTTTAATGCAATGCGGGAAAGATTTTTTTGCTCCGTGCCGAAATTATAATACAACAAATATGGAAATAATAAAAATCAAAGTGGAGGTAAAATATATGCGAGCCCAAAAAGACTGTTATAACTGCCTGGAAAATCTTGCCCGCCAAACAGTCGAGCTCACCGGTAAAAATCAAAAACAAAAAGAAGAACTGCTGCAAATAAGCTTATTTTATCTATCTGAAAATTTTTCAAAGTACATTATCCCCACTGTTGTTGCCGGAGAGATGCAGCGGCTTATAAGGGAAAAAGCAAACTGCCCGGACCCATTTGCCAATATAAAACAGCAGGAGCTAAAATTAGCGGCACATCTCTTTCAGGAATTTCAACCTTCATCTTCAACAGATATTATCACTTTAATAGATTTTGCAATTAAAGGAAACAGCATCGATTTTTTTGTTAATTTAGAGCAATTGCGTGATAATATTAAAAACCCGGCAACTCTTACTTACGACGATACTTATCAATTACTAAAACTGCTGGAAAAATTTACACACTATAGCCAAACTCCCCGTATCCTTTATCTGGCCGATAATGCCGGAGAATGTTATTTTGATCTTCCACTGTGCCAGCAATTATCTACTTATGGCTTTCTATATTACGTGGTAAAAGAAAACCCCGTCCAAAATGACCTCACCTTAGAAGATTTAAAAGAAAGTAATATTTTAGAGCACTTTCCATCTGTCATAAGTTCGGGGACTGACACACCGGGTTTGGATACTCGACTCGCTTCCACCGAGTTTTTAAAGTTGTTCCAACAGGCAGATCTCATTATAGCCAAAGGAATGGGCCATTATGAAACTTTAACTGAATTAGCATTGCCCGCCCCCACTTTTCTCTTAATGAAAGCCAAATGTAAAACTGTAGCCTGCTCCCTGGGCGTGGATTTGGATTCGTACACAATGGTTATGTTAAACTAATCACCTTAAACCTCGGGAGCATCATTCCTCGACTTTTTCCAGTGTGTCCGGTTGAAACATGCCTGTTTTTTTCTGTTCTCCTACAAGCCAGCTGCAAAAAATAAATCCCGCTCCTGCTTTTTCCACAGTCATTTTTGTTTGGTTTTCATCAGATTTTAATCTAACTATATCTCCTTCTTTAAATTCCATGAAACACTTCCTCCTTTCACATTAATCGTAAATAAATACGCACAGTTTTTCAATGAGCATATTCAAAGCAACTATACTCTCATGTTTTTTCAATTTTTAATGAGAACTTTTGCCGAAGCTAAAATGGTATATCTTCCTCATTAAAGCTTAATTCTTCCCCGCTATCTTGTCCCTCATAGCCACTTTCTGCCTGTGCGCCTTGGCCTTGGGATTTTTTGCTATCTAAAAATCGCACATTATCTGCAACCACGTCTACAGCTATTCTGCGAACGCCTTCTTTGTCATCATATTTTCTAATCTGCAGGCGTCCTTCCACCGCTGCCATACTTCCCTTTCCAAGGTATTGGGCACAATTTTCCGCCTGCTTTCTCCATACGGTAATATTAATAAAATCAGTTTCCCTTTCTCCCTGCTGGTTAGTAAAAGGACGATCAACAGCCAGGGTAAAGTTTGTAACCGGCGTACCCGATGAAGGTATGTGCCTCAATTCAGGATCAGCGGTCAACCTTCCTATTAAAACAACTCTGTTTAACATTAAATTTCCTCCTTTTTATAATATATAACCTCTGTACCACGTCAAACCAACGCTAAATTATGTAGAGAACTTTTTACACCTTTATGATTATTCTTCAACAAATGTATAATTCCTGCCAATACGCTTAATATATAATTATTTTCCTGACCCCCAAAATGAAAATTATTCTTGGGGTATATTTTGTTGAACATAGGTCATTTCTTTTATTTGATTGTTATTTATGCCTCTCACATCATTTTTTACATCGCCCAATATCTCTTTCAATACATCGCTTAATATTTCATTTGTTTTTTTATCCTCCAAAGTATCAATCACAACCCTGGTAACAAGATCAGAGCTCTGATCGCGAAGCTTTCTGTAAAAAAACGTACCCGTTAACCATTCGGGTTGAGTATATTTATCCATCTTCTCTTTCACCATGGTGTTTATATCGTCCTGACGACGTTCAATCACCTTCTGAACTGACTGCGTATAGTCTGTTTTAGAGGTAATTTCTTCGATCATATCCAGTGCCCTTACTGTCATCATTTGATATAACTCTTCTACTATTATATTCTTATATTTACCTATAATTCTAAATAAAATATTCTCTCCAAAGGTAAGATTGATTGTTCTTAAAAATCGTGAAGCTATAACAAAAATCCTAAATATTCTGAAGAGCCTAAATCCACGCAGCAAAGGATGTGCCGCCGGAATCATTCCAATAATCTCGTACCAGCGTTCAATAGCATAATCGAGTTTGGATTCACTTTTGCGGATATTATATACAAATTCAGCAATAAAAATTGCCACAATACCCAGATCCGCATATATTATTATCTGCTTCTGCAAAGGAGTTAAAGGGAATATGTACTCCAGAAGTAGTAAAATTACAGAAATTGCAGCCAGGGTTATCATGAAAATATCTATAAAAGTAATGCTGCTTTTTTCTTCCTGTTGCTCTTTTCCGGAGTTCATACCATTATTTATTTGCACACCGGCTTCTTCACTACGCATATATTAATACCACCTTTCATAATATTAATTAAAGTTTTAATTCGTTCTTAAATGGTTTGCTTTACCTCCTTTGTCTGCAATACCGCGGTATTTTAAAATTAATTCGCCAAATTCTTAACTAAGCCTTCCATTTAGATATATTCATCTACATTTCTTTTCAATATTATAAGTGTTATATTAATACAAATAAAGGATAAATCCATATACTCCTGTTACCATTTCAATATGGCCTTACCTGCCCATTACCTTTAAGGCAAACATTAATTTATTCATTAAAGCATGTAGGAAAACGCTCCATAAACATCGAATTAAAGGGAAAAAGCTATCAACAATAAATATAAGTACCAAAAAATCTTCCTTTGGTAAAGGAGGGGAGGATCATGTCAACAAAAAATAGTATGCCCGGTCATTCCATTTTAAATAAGATCAATTCACGTCGGGGAAAAATAACAATTGGCCTAATAGCAGTAGTAATTATAGTAGTAGCTTTTACTGCATACACATTTTTTATAGATAAAACCCCTAAAGAAAAATTGATTCATGCCGAAAGTGAAAATATGGCTGCAATAGCGGAAAGGTGGGAAAATACCTGGAAGGAATGGAATAACCTTTCTAATCTAATAGAGGCAACCCCCTACGAAATTGACTCAACTGTAAGCGGAAGCATTGAAGATTTTGACCCGGCCCGTTTTCAACGGGAACTGCAAATGGTCCATGAAGTGCTTGAACAGGGAACATTAAACATAAATACAGCCGGAGATCCGCAGCAGGGAATAATAAATAACAGTGCTTCCCTGACAGTTCATGGGTTAAAACTGCTGGGTTTTGAACTTAACTTTACCGAAAAGCTTATTGCCTTCAATTGCGCAGATTTTTATGACGAAAGTTTATTGATTGAAACTGCAAAACTCGGAGAAACTTTGCAACAAACCACACCCCGGCTTGCATTGCCGGAAAACATTGGAATACCAATCCTTCCGTCAACAGAAAATTTCGTAGAAATTATAGAAGAACAAATAAAGGATGATTACGTAGAATATACTCCGGCTGCTAAACACGATTCTCCCATGGGAGAAATAAAAGTAGACCAACTAAATTTTTCCATGAGCCCGGAAGAAAGTGAGAATTTTTTCCGAGGGCTGCAAAAGAGTTTCAAGGATAAAGAAGAAACACAGAATCTAATTGAACTACTATCAGGCATGCTCAAAGTATTTGTTATGAATTACACCGACAATGAAAATTTTCATTCTATTATTTCAAGCAAGGAATATGAGTATCTTGAAGGCCAAGATCAGCTTTATTTTCCCCATGGTATAGAAATGGATATTTTTGTAAACGAAAAAGGAGAAATAGTAGATAGAGAATTATCTTTTTCTTTAGCAGCAGACCCGGCTGCAGAAAATAAGGGACTCACAATTAATTATAGTTCTTCTAACTGGGAACCCGCGCCCCATGAAAGAAACACTCAGGGCAAGTTAGAAATTAAAGGCGGAGAAAATAACAGTGCCTTGGTGTTTGATTACAACTGGATCTCTGCCTCCGGAGAAGAAGGTGACAAAACGAATCTTTATTTAAAAGCAAGAAGATCTCAAAAATCTAATGAAGATAATAACCCCACAGAACTTTTTTCTATGGAAATTGAGCGAATTCAGCGAACTGACCCTGAAACAGATATTGATCACTACGAAACTGATTTTGATATTTCCTTTTCCGCGGACCGGGGAACAGAAACAGCGCCAAGAGTAACCCAGAATACAGATAAACTCGAAACAGGCATGAAAGGAAGCATGGTTCAAGAAATAAACCGGAATATGCCGGATACAGATTATGCCATGGATAATGAATTAGACCTAAAGATTTACGATAAGTACTTCGGGTGGGGAGAAATCCACCTTTTGCTAAACGTAAACATAAAAGCCCAACGCGTGGAAGAAACCACGGTGGTGAAACCTGATGAAGATAAAGCGGTAAATCTTTCCACCATAGAAAAAGATGAGTGGAAGGAACTAACTTCTAATATAAAAAATAACCTGAGAGATTATATAGATCAATTTAGGTTTATACTTCAATAACCGACTATATCTATTTTAATAAACATTATTTCCAAAGTAATTAACAGAGCCGGGTGTTAATAAAATGAAAAAATTTTTTTTAATGGTTTTTTTTGAATTAAAAAGTTATCTCCGGGATATTAAAACAACTCTATTAATAATTTTGGCACCCTTAATCTTTCTTTTGATCATCGGGTATTTTGCAGCGCCTATTGTGCAGGAACAAGATTTAGGAGAACCTTTTTCCGTAGCAGTAGTTAACCGGGATGAAACCACTGAAGCACAAACAATTGTAGATTTTGTCTTGGAAGATGAAAAACTAAATCAGTTATTTTATCTTTCTCT
This sequence comes from Syntrophomonadaceae bacterium, assembly GCA_003550565.1. Taxonomy (GTDB): domain Bacteria; phylum Bacillota; class Dethiobacteria; order DTU022; family PWGO01; genus B1SED10-75. The sequence continues at coordinate 18,208 of PUKQ01000243.1, read as the reverse complement.
CGTAAACTACTCCCAAGCTCTCCAAAAGCTTGATCAGAATCAAGTAGCGGGAGCTGTTATAATTCCCCCTGATTTTAGTAGGGGCCTGATGCGGCGAGAAACACAAGAGATCTGGTTCATTGGCAATCATCGCCAACCCATACCGTCAGCTTTCACGGAAACAATGCTCCATAGTGCCACTAAATTAATAACAGCAGCTCAAAGCGGATTAATTACCGTTCACCATTTTTTGCAGGAAGCAGAAGTTCCTGCGCAGGAAATAAGTAGCAGTACGCGGCAGGCAACCCTTTCTTTTTTGCTTCACTCCCTGGGAAGAAGGGAAGTTTTGGAAACAGAAACTTTGTCTCCATGGGGGCAAATTACGCTTCAAGAGTATTACTCCGTTTCCCTCATACTCATTTTCTTACTGCTGGGAGGGTTGACTACCCTGCGGGTAGAAACAGAAAACAAAGAGGGAACCCTCCAAAGGCTTTTAGCCGGTGGTATTTCTCCGGCTAAAATAGTATCCTCTAAATTTTTAGCCAAAAGCTTTTTTCTGGCCCTGCAGTTAGCCGGTATTTTAGTCCTGTTTTCAATTTTCCTGGATGATTATTTTCGAGGAGATTTCATTCATGCTTTGGTGGTAATAGCTGCCATAATTTTTTCTTCCGCTGCATTGCTAACTTTGCTATCATACGGGGCGAATAACCTGGCTGCAGCCAATGGCATAGGGTTTCTGTTTATTATATTAATGGCCATAACCGGCGGGAGTATAATCCCCTTGAGCCTGCTGCCCGCATGGTTAAAACCTTTTGAATTGGTTTCATATTTCGGGTGGGCTTCTCACGGGCTCCATTATGCGCTTTTCGATGCATATAAACCCGCCGCTATAATGAGCAGCACAGCCGTTTTGGCTGTTACAACTATAACAGTACTTTACCTTGCAAGCTTGATCATCAAAAAGAGGGAGGAGTAATGATTTCATTACAATTAATTAAGTTCGCCATTTATCGCCTCAAAATATTAAGCAGGAGTTATCAAAATTTACTGGTATTGTTTGTGTTGCCTCCCCTATTAATTCTAATAATGGGCCAGGTTATGCAGGAAGCGGTAGATCCTTCTGAAGTTCCTGTGGCCGTGGTAGATGAAGATGATAGCAATTATTCCCGCATTATAACCCACAGACTCGCAGAAAACCCCACCCTCCGGGTTCAAGAAATGGAAAAAACTTTAGCCCGTCAGGAGGTAATAAGCGGAAACAAGGAAGTGGCTTTTATTTTAAAATCCGGTTTCACTGAAAAAATAAATGAAGGTGAAGTGGATAATTTACTCACGGTATTAAACTCTCCTTCCTCCCTGCTCACAGAAATGCTAAACGAAATAGCAGCAGGCGAAATAACCCGGCTCACCAGTAATGTTGTTTCCGCCAACCTGGTAGTGGAAAATTATCGATACTATGATATCCCCTACAATGAAAAAGAAATAAATGCCTTATGGCAAAAAGCCTGGGACTTTTCCGACAAACAGTGGGAACCCACCCCTTTGGTGCAGCTTGAAAGCCATTACGTGAGGGCCGAAGGGCTAAGTGAAACCATACCGCCTGATTACCGGGCTGAAGCGCGCAACCTCATTTTTATGATAAGCATATTTGCGGTGGCAATGATGTTTTTAAGCATTTTTTTACATGGTTGGATAGTCCAGGAGAGAGCAAACGGAATAAGAACCCGCATAAAATCTTCTGCGGCAGGCTTAAGTCTTTATACCGCCGGAAATTCACTGGCAGTCCTCGGGGCACTATTGCTATCTTCTCTGTTAGCTCTGGGGCTGGGAACACTTTTTTTACCTGTGGCCACTCCATTTTCCCCGCAATTACTGGTAGTTATATTTTTCTATTTGCTGAGTTGCGCGGGAATATCGTTGTTCCTGGCCTCCATAGCTCAAACTTCAGCTCAAATGCAACTCCTGGGAATTATGGTTACATTATTTACCAGTGCCTTTGGAGTCATTTTCTTCCACCTGGAAGATACCTCCATATATCTTGATTTCATAATTAAACTTGCGCCCCAAAGTTGGCTGATTCACGGCACCAGAGAATTTCTTTTTTACCAACAAAACTGGGCGGCCTTAACACAACCATTAATGGCATTAACAGCATTAACGCTTGTATTTTTAAGCCTCGGGCAAAAGGTGGGTAAAAAATATGATTGATGTACGTGAAGTTTCAAAGAAATACGGTAAAAAACCGGTGGTTAACAAAGTTAGCTTCCAGGTAAACAAGGGGGAAATATTTGGTTTAATGGGCCCTAACGGGGCTGGAAAATCCACGATATTAGGCATGATAGCCACGGTAATTACCCCGACAGCCGGTGATATCTATATCGATGGCAACAGCGTGCTTAAAGACAGGTCAAAAATTCGAAAAATTATAAGCTATGTCCCCCAACGCATCGCATTGCATATGTCTTTAACGGTCAAAGATAACTTGAAATTTTGGGGTAACATCTCAGACACTAAAGTTTCTACTGAGCATGTAGAATATATTGCCGGTATAATCGACTTGCAGGAACGCCTCAACGAAAGGGTTGAACAATTATCGGAAGGAATGAAAAGAAGGCTTAATATTGGAGTCGCACTTATACACAATCCTTCGGTGCTCATTATGGACGAGCCCACCCTGGGGGTAGATATAAAATCTAAAAAAGAAATCGTGGATTTTATAAATACCCTTTCTCATTGGGGCAAAACTATTATTTACACGAGCCATGATGTGCGGGAAATTACCCAGCTCTGCCACCGCTTAGCCCTGCTAAGTTGTGGGCAAATTATGTTTAGCGGCTCGATAGAAGAGGCCTTCCATGAAGCAGACAAAAGAGAGATAAAAACCTCTTCTGCTAAAGGGGAAGTTGACGATTTAGAAGTCATATTATCTGAATTAGGTGAATGGTGGGAATGAGCTTTAATTTATTGCACCGCGTGAAATTGACTGACTTTATTAAACATGGTAATATTGAAAATAATATGACTTATAATGGCACAAACAAATAAGCTGCGCCAGAGGGGAACGGATTGTAAGCCGCCGAAGCGGAACAAACTCACAATATGGCCATTCTCTTCTTTGAGGAAATGCGCTCAGGGTTTAAAGATGAAAAAGATAAAACTGTTCCCCGGCAAACTGATGAAGCTTGGATAGGGACAAAATAACAATAGTCATGGAATCTCTAAATAAAAAAATTATGCCAAAAATAAATGCTTTTAGTTGGTCAAGAAACAAAAAACTGGTGGATGCGAAACCTCCGGCAGCGCCTTATTACCTGGTGGCTGAAGACTTGATAGCTCATTTGCAAAACTGTGATATTTTTATCAAGCATATCTACTCAACTGCGAAAAATCTATCGAGATACGGCCCGGTAATTATGACCCCGGGAGTTTCTACCAATGCTAACCTCTTCCGCATCGACAATGAAGGCAATTGTTTTCATATGGATCACAATAAGTCATTTGCAAACCTTTTGGCTGCGGAAGGCTTCGATGTATATTTATATCATCCGGGTTATGCTGAAAGGATTTATAACCGTTATGTAAGTCAACACTGCGAAAACAGCATTTACTACCAAAAACGTTACCGTATTACTGCAAATTATAGTTATAAAAATTTGGTGAATGAAGAAATTCCGGGAATCATTGATTTTGTGTGCCAATATAGCGGTCATAAAGAAATATCCTGGATTGGCTACAGTTTAGGTGGAATGACAGCATATTCATACTTTGCCAAAAATGCGGATAACCCTATTAAAAACCTGGTAACTATTTCCAGTCCCATGGCTTTAAATAAATTATTTTTCAGGTTTATTCGTTATATTAATTTTACTTCAACACTACTGGGCTTTGAAGAAGATGCTGTCCTGGGTAATCTTGCGCAAAATATGGTACCTTTGACCCGCACTATACGTACACTTCCGGACTGGTTTGTCCGCTTCAATTTAATATCTCCTTATCTTTTTAACCCCATGAATATTAATAACGCTACTATCCGCACGCTACTGGGACAAATAAGCGAACCTATGCCCAAGGAACTACAAAAATTCTTCCTTAACTTTGTGCATAAAGGTGGAAACACCAAACAAGAAGAAATTTCAAACTATCTCAAACAATTGCGCCTCATGAGATATAAAGATAAAAATTTCTTGTTTTTTTACGGAACTGACGATCTAATCGCCACTCCCGATAGTATCTTTTTAGCCCGTGAAGTTATAGCACCCGATGATCCTGATAACCTTGTCCGCTCAAATATAGCCGGCCACATAGACATCATTGTGGGTAATAATGCTTGTGAGCAAGTTTGGAAGCCCACTGCCGAATGGCTAAAAGACAAATATCAGAAATAAAAATCAAATAATTTAGTTAAAATACCTCCACTTACCAGATAAAAACCATATACATTAAATGTTATGGACCTTATTATTTGAAACCTCCCCGGGTTACTACTTCAGCCAGAATTGCCGGATAATTGGTTAATATGCCTTCGACTCCATCTTCTAAGAGTGTGTGCATTTCATCTCTGTCGTTGATAGTCCACACATAAATATGCAAGCCGGCCAGACGAGCATCAATTTTAAAGGACTCGGTTAACATCCCAAAACCCGGAACTACAAAAAGACAGTCAAAAGCCCATTCCACCCACCTTGCAGCGCCCATGTGGGCAAGCAAATAAAATATAAGGCTTTCTCTTATTCCTCCACATGTGGGCACTGAGGGCATAATATCCCTAAAGCTTTGCAGCAAAGGATCGCTCGCGCTGGTTATCAAAACTTTGTCATCCAATCCATAATGTTTGATAAGCTCGGCAATCTTTTGCACAATTTCTTCATCTTCGAACTCTTTTATTTCTATCACCATTTCCTGCCCGGGAAACCTTTCCATAACTTCATATAAAGCAGGAACTTTTATCCCTTTATCTCGAAAAGGATAACTGCCCTCACGTTCAAACTTGTAGCCTGCATCCAGATTTTTGATTTCTTCCAGGGTTAACTCATTTACCCTGGCCTCTCCATCAGTAGTTCTCCCTACATCTCTATCATGTACAAGCACTACTTCGTTATCAGCAGTTAGCCTGGCATCCATTTCTAAAACATCGGCACCACTCTCTAAAGCAGCCTCAAAAGAAGGAATGGTATTTTCGGGATATTCACCGGATGCCCCTCGGTGCGCAACCATGACGGGCCTTTTAACATTGGCTAAAAAACCATGACTTCTTAAATATGGGGAATCATCCATAACTGAGTTCATCACTCCACTCTTTAAAATTAAAGTACTATAATATGCTGCTAAATTTGAGAACTTATGCGTTGATTATCTATCTAAATACTTGCTTGTTTTTAAACAAAAACGAGGCAGCGGCTTTTAAAACGCTTACCTCGCTTTTGCAAACAACTCCTCAAAAAATAATTTTTACATATCTTGCAACTTACGGTTTAAAGCCTCAATTTTTCTATCAAGCTCCTCTATATCTTCTCTGGTAACAACCTTATTCCTTAGTCCACCTATTATTTCGGCAAATTTCGCCTGATATTCCGTTATTATTTCGTCTTTTGTTTCGGTAAATCTTTCTGTTACTTTACGAGCTTCTTCCCTTTGCATTTCACCTTTTTCTATTAAGTGCTCTACAGATTCCGGTGCTTTTTCCTTGAGTTCATCAATCATTTCCTTAGCTTTGTTAATTAAATCGTCTACCATAATAGGCCCCCCTTTCATTAAATAATTCAACTTTGCAGCACTTCCCCGTTGAGTTTGTTCATTCAGATTAATATCCTGGGTATGCCTGCTAAATACCGGGCTTTTAGGCGTTTCTTCTTCTGTAACTGTGGCAACTGTTTCTTCAGGTGATACAGATTTTTCACCACTACTGCTGGAAGCAGCCTTTTGGCCGGCAGCGCTCCCTGAAGCAGCTTTTTTACCGGTCTTCCGGCTTGAAGAAGTACCGGTTGATTTCTTAGCTTTACTCTTTGCCCCGCTTTTGGCAGAACTTTGTTTTTTATTAATTTCTTTATCATCTAAAACAACTCGCCAGTGGCCTTTTTCATTTTTATAAGCCTCTATTTTGTTACGCTTGATCCGTTTTTGTATCGCATCCGGTGTAGTTCCTAAAAGATCTGCAGCTTCCTTCTTGGAATAATCTTTTGATGGCATCTAATTTCCCTCCTTTCTGTAAATTACGTTTATATGAGCATTCACATTTACACGCCCGTCTTCTCCCAAAATGTGCCTCAGCTTAAAAATTTATTAATCTTTCCGTACCATATAAGATTCTTTACATACCTTTTAAAATCCTTTTTTTAAAACTAAAAAATCATTCTGTATGAGGACATTTATTATATAAGACGATTACATACCTTTTTATTTTATGGACTTTATAATCCTTCAAAATAAATATTAAGATCTGCATTAATTGACTTGCTCCCGGAGTCGTGATAGGATAATATAAATTTAAGTATTTTTCACGATATATTCAATACTTAAGTGCTGGAAAGCAGCAGTTGCCATAGCTCCTTTGCATAAAACAGCCTTAAGAATCCAAACTGTTAAGGAGGGTTATGAACGTGAGAGTTCCTACTGTAAGCCATACTTATTTTTCGGAAAATCGCAAAACCGAATTTTACTGGCGGCTTTTTTGCTGGTTAATCATGGCGGCCATAGCAGCAATCTTAATTATTTATTGGGAATTCTTGGGGCTTCAAAAACTTATTGAGCCGCTTTTTTATTTTCAAGCGGAAAGGGTGTCGGTGGAATATCTCTTCCGCGGCATTACCTTCCTGGGTGATGACGAATTTTACATGATATTTATTTCCATCTTACTTTGGTGTGTGCATAAATCATTAGCTTTCTGGACAGCGGTAGTGTTATTGCTGTCCGCAGCCTACACATTTTACTTTAAAGACTTTTTCGGCATACCTCGCCCGGATTTAGGAATTGAACATCCGGGAAACGACGCTTTCCCCAGCGGGCATACCCTGACAGCCTTAACGGTTTGGGGCTACCTGGCCGTAAGGCTAAGGTCCACCGCTTTTTGGACCTGGGCAGTTATCATTATTGTTTTAATTGGCTTTTCCCGGCTAATTTTGGGGTATCATTTCGTAAGTGATGTATTGGGAGGACTGGTGTTAGGATTTATTTTCCTGGCGCTTTTTGTATGGCTTAGTGCTCTCTTTGTAGAAAAAGGCTGGGTGGAAAAATTTACTTTTCCCGCTTTGTTAATAATTTCCATTGTTGTTCCCGTAATTCTGACTATTCTTTTACCCGATGATATAACCAGGCTTATGGGTTATCTAGCGGGTATAAGTATCGGGTATGTTCTGGAAAGAAAATTGATTGCCTTTTCGCCTCAAGGTAAATGGTACCAACATATTATCAAATCTTTGATGGGAGCAGTTGTCTTGTTCGGCATAGTAATGGGATTAAGTAGTTTCCTTCCATCCGACGTTATTGCCCTGGGCTTTATTCGTTACGCTCTTGCGGGATTCTGGGTCACTTTCCTGGCACCCCTCTTATTTGCAAGCATCGGGCTTGCCGCCCGTGAAAATAAGCAAGCTTGAAAGTATTAGCCTTTCAAGCTTGCTTATTCTCAAATCATAAAATAAGTCTACGGTTTGGTGTCTTTTATTCGCACGTTTATTGCTCATGCTTATTACTCATAAATTTTTTCATCTTCAGCATCTGCTTCTGCGGCATCGTTTTCATAATTTCTTTCCCATGTAGTCTCTTTATTCATTCCACATTCCCGGTACCACTCATGGGCAGCTACCACAGACATAACTTCATTTGTGCCCACCCAGATAGATGCCAGGCCTAAATCTCTGGAATGGCGCTCAATGGGATATACATTAGTGTAACCAATACCGCCCATTACCTGCATACAGTTCCTAACTGCCTGCTGGCATGATTCGGTTACAAACTTTTTAGTTTCACAAATTAAACGGCGAATCCGCCTGTAATCAATTCCGGCTTCCACAGCCAGGGCAGTAGTATAAACTTGAGAGCGGGACGCATCCACAAGCATTGCCGCATCGGCAACCTGGAAGCTAACTCCCTGAAATCGATTAATTGTTTGGCCAAATTGCTTGCGTTTAGAAGTATAACGAGTAGCTACATCCAGGGCAGAACGAGCAGGCCCGAGTGTCATCGCCGATGTTCCCAAACGCTCGGGTATCATCATGGTATTAAAAACCGGGTATGCTCCATTCAATTCTCCCACTATATTTTCTTTTGGCACTTTAACATTATCAAAGACAATGCGCCCGGTTCCGCCGCCCCGGCAGCCCATAAGGCCATAAATATAATCTACCCTTACATCATCGGTGCGATCCACAATAAAACAGGTAAGGGCATCTTGAGGTGAAGCATTGGGATCGGTATTGGTCCTGGCATATACCAGGAAAAAATCTGCTCCTTCAGCACCCACAATAAATCTCTTCTGGCCGTTAAGCAAAAAATGATCCCCTTTGTCTTCCGCTTTGGTCGTGGCGCCAAAAAAGTCCGAACCTCCCCGTGGTTCCGTAAGGCACTCTGCAGCAAATTTTTCTCCCGCTAACAGAGGTTTAACATACTTTTCTTTTTGAAAATCGGTCCCGTGTTGAATTATGGCATCACAAACCAACTCAGCACCCACTCCGAAAGTACAAGCAAAAATATACCCCAGGGTCCCAACTTCTTCCATAATCATAGCAGTAGTGGGCCAATCTAAATCACGCCCTCCCCACTTTTGAGGATAACGACAGCCCAAGAGATTACGACGCCCCGCTTCCTGTAAAAATTCTTTGGGAAAACGGATATTCTCTTCATCCATGTCCACTATCATTTGTCTGGGTACCTGTTTTACAAAATCCCTAACTTCATCGCGCATCTTTAATTGTTTTGCATTTAAAAGATAGTCATACAATTCATTTTCCTCCTAAATATATTTCTCTATGCAATTTTTTTTATTTAAATATTATTTCTGCCTTAAAGGAGTATGTTCCTGCTTTTCTCCAGTAGTTTAAAAAGCCAGAAAATTATTTATAGTAATCTTCCAGGCAGGGATCATAATCTGCTTTCCTTCCGGGGCAGTCTTTCCGGGCGCATAATTTGCAGCTTTCAAAGTCATGCTCCGTGGGAAATATTATACCCGACACAGATTTTGTGGGGCGCATCAAACAATCTTTGGTCAAATAAACATTTAATTTTTCTAAAAGATTTTGTTCGCCCAAGAGCGTGAAAAGTAATTTTTGCTGTTCTAAAGGCCAATCCGGCAAAGAACCCGGGTTCATCCGCGCAGAATTATCAATGGCATGATTTTCTTCAATAAATCTCATCATAGATTCTTGGGCCATGGAAACTATAGCACTACCTACCACATCAAGGTAGTATTTTTGTAAAAATTTCTGCCCGGCATACCACTGATCAAACTTTTCGCCGCATGTTATAAGGTATGGAAACACCTCGCGAGCATTTTCCAAATTCACTCTCAAGACGCGGCTATCAAGCCAAACATTCTCAATTTTTACCTGTGAATATTTTTTTTCTTTCACCCGCGCAGAGCAATAAACACCTTGCAGTTCCATAACTTCGAAGGCTAAATCTATATAATAATCAATTTCCTGCCGGCGGGATAATTCATTGGGGATACGCGATAATATCAATTCCCGACCCGGTTCCAACTGGGCAGCATCCAGAAAATACAACCATTAAACCTCCTCCATTGATTAATAAGTAGTTATAAGCTTTTTCTTTCTGCAATGAGTTTTTCCAATTTCTCTTTCAATTCCGGATTGCCCCCCGTAATGTCATAATCTTTCTCATCGCAATAAAAGCCGGTATCTGCTGCCCCTTCAGGATCAATGTTCTGGGATATTTGCTTCTGCCAGTGGTTATAGTTCCCAAGAAGCGGGCTCAATAGTTTTCTCAACCTCAGATCGAAAGAAGATAGCGGTTCCTGACACAACTCAATGGCTCTGATTGTAGATTCCGAAAATATCGTATGCAAAGCATCCAGATGGGTTTGATTGCGAATGTCATACTGAAAAATGTTTTCACAATGAGAAAAGGTATTGTTTTCATAAAGCGCCATAAATGGGTTATCACCAAGATCGTCAAGCACTTCTCCCCGTTCAATTCTTTCCTTTCTCATTTCTTCGCCTACATCTGCCCAATCAAGCTGGGTATCCCATGTTTCGTTTCTTCCCAAAGCAGTGGTAAAAAGCCCCCCTAATCTAAAAATAGCAGGTATGGCCGATACACGTAAGAAGTTCAGGGGTAATACCGGGCCCAGCATGGGAACATCCGCCATTTCCAGAGAAAGCCCGCGGTAATCAGCCAAAATCTTTTTCAGGGCCGATTCTTGAAAATCAATATCTCTTTCTGAAAAGCCCGCTAATACAATTATAAACGTCCATTTCATGGTTTTACTTAATATATTCCTGATGGCCGAAGTTTGCGTTATCTTCCTGAATAAACGGGGAGTTGCTCCATACAAAAAAACGGTGGGAGATACCCTGGTAGCCAGGTATCCTATTTCTGCCTCCCCTATTTCATAAACGGCATCTGCCAAGCTTTTCTTGTCCGGTAACATACAAATGTGAAACCTCATATTTTCAGGTATTTCCGTTTGAGCATCCATTAATAATCCTTCATGTTTCAACTGCTTGGGGCCCGGCCAGGGAAAAAGCTTAATAGCACACCTGGTAAAAACACCATGCCCGCCTAAAGCACCGGATGTCCCTCTTAAAATACCCCGCAGGGAAGGACCGGGGCCATCGCCACAGAACCAGCCCAGACCGGAGCCGGGAGTTCCCAAATATAAAATTTCCCCGTTAGGCAAAACCCATTCCACGCCCAAAACATTCCGGGCGCTGTAGCTCATATAAATGCAGTCCCAACCCACCCCCCAGCCGGAAGTTGCACTTGCCAGGGGTGAGCAGACCGGGCCCGCCCCGATAATATGCGTGTTCAGGCCCAGCTTCATAGCTTCCGCCTGCAGCTGCGCTCCCGTCACATAAGGTTCTACAATGGCAAACATGTTTTTTTCGTCTATTTCGATGATGCGGTTCATGCGCCGCATATCCAACTGCACAACTCTCTCGCTGGTAGGGCCGCTGTATACTCCCCAACCGGTAGTGGTGGCCTTAAATTTATACCCGTGCTCGTTACAGGCCTTAACTACCCCCCGCACCTCCTCGGCAGAACCGGGAAGCACCACTGCCACAGGACGGTAAACCCACCTGGCAGGGTCATCATTTATAGTGGGCTGCCAGGCATAAGTATCCAGCACCGCCGGCTCGCGAGAAACGTTTACCGCGCCCACCGCTTCTTCCAACGCTTGATATGCTTCATCATGTATCATTTAAAATCCACCCCTTTTTACTGCCACCGGTTCTTTGATTCCTGCAGACTCTAAAACCAGATCTGTCAAATCATAAATACCAATTTGGGCTCCGCTTTCGGCTATGCTTTCCCTAAACATTTTCAAACACCATGGGCAAGCGGTAACCAGGGCATCCGCTCCCGTAGATAAAGCTTCATCTATTCTTTCCGCAGCCGTCCAGGCAGCAAAATCGGGGTCAGCCTCCAGCACACCTCCGCCTGCTCCGCAACACCAGGAATATTCTTTGATCCGCTCCATCTCTACCAGATCAAGGCCGGGAATAGAGTTGATAATTCGGCGGGGCATGTCGTAAATTCCTTTTCGGCCGGCTCGCTTCATGCTCATAGGCCTCAGCAGTTTGTTATCCTGCCATTCTCCCAAGTAAGGTTCACCCATTCTTCCCAGGTAACAGGGATCATGGTAAGTTACCCTTAGAGGTATTTCTTGTTTGAGCTGTAGTTTCCCCTCCGCTATTAGCCTTTCCACGTATTGGCCCAGGTGTAAAACCTCAACCGGGAGCTCTTTTTGCAGGCGGGGATAATAATAAATAAATGCGGAAAAGCAGTCTGAACAAGGGGTTACTAATGTTTTAGCTCCCGAAGATTTAACCCGCGACAGCATGTCATCGGCATAGTTTTCCGCTTCTCCCCGATAGCCAAATTTATATGCGCGCCCACCGCAGCAGTATTCTGTTGCACCGGCAATAGCTACATCTACCCCCGCTTCAGTTAGCAACTTAATGGTTTCGCGGATAGTTTCCCTTAATTCCGGGTCGTAAGAATAACGGCAACCCGCATGAAAGATAACTTCCGCCGTCTCTTCATTAATGTCTTTCACATTCAAACCTTCGGCCCATACCCCCCGCAAGTCTTTCTCTTCTCCCAACATATTACCTTCACGCTTGAGGGCATCCATAACAGCCATATGCTCCACAAGCAGTTCCCCTTCTTCTATACAATGAGATCGCAGCTCCAACAGTACTTCCATTAAATCTATATCATCCCGATAAACCTTGCAGGCAGTATCACAAGCTCCACAAAGCTGACAGCTAAATATTATGTTCATGACTTCTTCCGTTAACTCCGAACGACCGGTAAGCATGGAAAGGCCCATGATCATTTTGCCGGAACCGGAATAAGCATGAAAGTTATACCGGCTAACAGCAGGGCAATTGTGAGCATACCGCCAACTCTTTACCTGGTTAAAGGGGACCCACTTGCAAGAGGAGCAGCGAGAACAACCTTCCATGTCTCTTTGATAATCTTGCAACGACATTTACTTCACCTCCTCAAAGCAAAGCTTACCCCGATTCAAAATTCCGTCGGGATCCACCATTTTTTTTATCTTCCTTAAAACTTCTACAGAATCCGGACAACGGCTGTAAGCAAGATCTGCCCAATAACCATAAGGACGGGAAAAAAATGCGCCGACTCCGGCCAGGGTTTCACTTGCTTCCCGGAAAAGTTGTTTGATCTGCCGCGCTTTCTCCTCATCTTTCCCATCATAGTAAAGGGTAAATTCCAGGTGCACTGATCGTCCATGTTGAATAGGTTGTATGTAAACTCCCAGCTGTTCCGGGGGATAATCAAACTTTTCGGCCACTTCCTCCATCTTACCGATGAAAAAAGGCACCTGATCCATAGTGGTTAAAAAGAAGATATCCAAAAAATCTCCCTTAGGCTGCATTTTATAATAATCGGCAGGAGAACAACTCTCAAGAATTGATTCCATCTCATCGGCTTTACAGCCGGGAATTTCCCGGGTGATCTGGCAGCCGATCTCCGCTGCGATATCAGAAAGATCTTTCTCCTGGTAACTAACCCGCTTGGCAGGAAGGTGCGCATACCCCGAAACTCCATAAACCACTGTGTAGGGAGATTGCCGGGAAGCCATAGATTCTATTTGGGAAGCATCATCCGTTATAATAGTGGCCAGGGCATAAGAATTTAAAATAAAAAATTCATCACCCAATTTGGGACGCAAAGCTCGATAAGTAAATTCCATCAATTCCGGCAAACCATCCCCGGGAACAAAGTACATTTTATGAATAGTAGGTTTAAGCTCGAGTTTTACCGTAGCCCAGGTCACTGCCGCCAGAGTACCTTGAGACCCCTGCACCAAACGAGCAAAATCAGTTTGGGCAGGCCCCATGGGATTTTTTTGAGCGCCCCCCGCTGCCCATTGCTGTTCCAAACTGCCGGGCCCGGCAGCAGAACCTGTTCTGAAAACATCCCCCGTTCCAAAGACCAATTCAGTGCAGAGCAGGGGATCGGTCATGTCCCAGTGATATTTTGGTATTTGAATGGGCTCGCGTTCCAGGCAGCTTGCTATTACTGATTTGCCCTGCCTCGGCAACAATGGCATAAGAACCTTGAGACCTTCTTTTTCCACCGCAGCATATAATTCCGGGAAAGTTACTCCCGGCTCTATAAGAGCTACCTTATTGCGCCTGTCTATTCGCACTATATTATCCATACCGGACATATCTACAATAATACCTTCTTCTTCCGGAACCGTGTCACCCCGAAACCTTGGTGGAGAAGATGAAGAAAATATGAGATTGGCAGATTCTTCCCGGGCCAACTCAATTATCTCCCGGACCTGTTCCACCCCATGAGGCTTCACTAAACCTGCCGGACTAACACCTGTCACCGGCCCGGCTTCCCGGTATGTCTCCAGTAATTCCTCATCAAAAATTACCCGTTCTTTTCCGATAACATCCCCAATTTTTTGCAAAAAACCAGACATGTCCTTTCTCATCTCAGGTCAGTGCTCCTTCCCGAGTACCCAGCAACCGGGCAAATATTAACTCACTTATTTTGATCATGATCTTCCTGATAAATCGAAGGTTAAGCAGCCAGGATACAATCTTCATCAATAAATTTGAAGTCGCCATCTTAACTAAAAAGTTATAACGATTTAACATCCTATCTAACTTAAATAATTTTTCTTCTTCCATCTCGTCCAATCCATTAATAAATTCATTCATGTTTAAACCTTTCCTCTCCATGGCCCGCTGCATAGCATGGCCCTGGATATTCGCCATTTTTTCCAATACACCATGCCTGTAAGCGCAAACCATGGCATCATAAACACGATCAGGATCAAGCGCCATTATCCGTCCCTCCTTTTTTTATATTTTAGCTCATCAAAAAAGACCATTATCTACTTTGTCCAAACTACCTTGTTTATATTATTTTATCTTCTCGCAATTTTTGAGCTAAATATTTCCCCGCTTCTTCTTGAGTTTCTCCTTCCACCAATACACAATCTCTTTCCCGGGAAGGAGGTGTAAGCTCAGTAGTTTCAACCATTGCCTGCCCAGGAACATCTATTTGCAGGTCATTTAAAGAAAAATTCTTTTGCGGCAGCTGTTTGGCAGCTTTCATAGATTTTACATTGGGAAGCCGAAGTTCACCCAATTCCCCGCCCACCGTAACCAGGACGGGAGTAGATGCTTCTACTACCTCAAAACCGTTAGGAAGAACCCTTTCTACTATCACTTTGTTATCAGCCAATTCTACTTTTTGCGCCACAGTTACTGCAGGAATATTTAAAAAATAGGAAAGCCCAACTCCCACCTGTCCCGCGTTGGTATCAGCAGCCTGTCTTCCGGTTAAAATAAGGTCGAATGAACCGGCCTGCTTTGCCAATTCCGCCAAAATCTTGGCCGTTGACCACGAATCAAGCAATGCAGGGTCTAAAGCATTATCTTCTGCTATTATGGCTTCATCTACACCGGTGGCCATTGCCTTTAAAACCACTGCCTTGGATAAATTACGACCGGCAGTTAGTAAGGTAATCTTTGCCTCTTGAGTCTCTTTAATACGTATAGCAGCCTCCAATGCGCTTTCGTCAAAGGGGCTAATCACCGGGGAAGCCCCCCTTACTATAACCCGCTTCTCCTCTACGTTAACTTCCATAGAAGAGGGCGGCACTTCCGGATCAGCAACTAATTTCGCACAAACTAAAATATGAATGCCCATAACAGATTATCACCTACTCATTCTAAAATTTTTTTAAATAAGGGGAAAGCTTTAACATCTGCTCCCCTTATTAACTTTTCACTGTTAGCCCAGCAACCTTTTTACTTCATCGCTGAAAGCAGGCAATACTTCCTGCCATTTGCCTACCACACCGTAATTAGCAGTTTTAAATATGTAAGCATCCGCATCCTTATTAATAGCTATAATTGTCCCCGATTCCCCCATGCCGGAAAGATGCTGGCTTGAGCCTGAAATAGCTACCGCAATATAAATTTCCGGAGCTACTATCTTGCCGGTAATGCCCACCTGCCTGGTAGGAGAAATCCAGCCCGCATCCACCGGCGGGCGCGTCGCTCCCACAACACCGTTTAAGAAAGAAGCCAAATCTTCAAGCTTGGCAAAACCTTCTTCTCCGGCCATGCCTCTGCCTCCACTTACTACCACCGGCGCATCTTCAAGATTCAGTTCTTTAAGGGAAACTTCTTTCTCTCTTACTCTTATTGCAAGATCTTCTTCTATTTCTATTTCCGCTAAATTGACCTCTCCTTTTTGCTCTGCCGCAGTTGGGACATCTCCCACTCTGGCACGTAGGGTTGACATCGCCGTATTGGTCCGCACTTTTTGGGTAGCCAGGGCATTGCCCCCATAAACATATCGTTTAAAAACAAGATTTCCTGCGCTATTTTCAACATCGATACCGATACAATCAGTTACCAGCCCGACTTCAAAAGAATAAGCCAGCCGGAGCAACAGGTCTTCGCCCAGGGAAGTATGCCCGGCAAGAACTACAAAAGAACTATCCTTTTCCAGGAATTTTGCTACCACAGAAAAATAAATAAGGGGATTATAGTCTGCCAGTTTCTCATTATCTACAACTGTAACATCTGCCCCAAAAATAGAAATTTCTTCCGCGGCTTCTCTAAGAGAAGATCCCAAAAGCAATGCAAAAAGTTTACCTCCGGTTTGTTTAGCAAGATTCTTGCCAAGCCCAACGAGCTCAAGAGTATGCTCGGTTGGTTTCTTTTCGTCAGTTACCTCGGCAATAACGTAGACATTTCTGTAATTGTCCATAATAATTATCTCCTTTACCGCCCATGCATTTTTAAATCACTGAATCACTAAGATCATTATTCGTTATAAAATTTCTTTATCCTTTTCATAATCTTCAAAATTTTTAACACAAAACTTTGCGGGATAACACGGTGCTTTTTATGCCCTGCAAAATTATTGCAAATCGTTCAAGTCCGAAGCCGTTATTATAATGCTATTATAACCGGCAACTCGAATATTAACTTTTTGATCCTTGAATATGTAATTATATTAATTACCTCGCAGAAAATTAACACTAAACAAAACCTTCCCTGTCGTATTTTACACGATCATTTTTTCTTGGGAAATTTCTTGCCTTTCTTGATAATAGAGGATTAAACTTCTAATTATCCCTGCCAGGGGAACAAAAAGGATCATGCCCAAAATACCGGCAATTTGCTGCCCCGTTAACATGCAAACCAGTACTGTTATCGGTTTAATTCTTACCGCCTTGCCCAGCACCAGTGGAGAAAGCACAAAGCTTTCCAGCGCCTGGACAAGGGCATAAATAATGATTACTAATATAATAGAAGGAGCAAGAGGTGAAAGGCTAATTAACAACGCCGGGATAACAGCTATATAAGGGCCAATGTACGGGAAAATATCCATAACTCCGGCAAAAAGGCCCAGTAGAAAAGCATAGGGCATACCGATTATATACATGGTCCCACCTACAATAAAACCTACTACAAATAGTCTGATTATCGTTCCCCTGATGTAACCTCCAAAATTGGTATCGACTATGCTGATAATATCCCGCGCCTGGTCCTGGTATTTAGGGGGACAAACAGAAACAATGTTACTTCTAATATTGTGGAAATCATACAATAAGAAAAAAACAATGAGAAATACCAGCAGGATATTTACCAAACCGGAAACAAAATCAAGGCTTAAATGGGCAACCCTTTCCAAAGCCGGCTGCAGTTCCTGAAGTATCTGGGGAATACTTTCCACATAGATAAAATCAATGTCTATATCAAATTCCGCCAAAGTTTCTTCCAGTTGTTCCAATTGAAACTGTACTTCGGAAAAATAAAGCGGTAAATCGTTTATAATGTTCTCAACCTCTTGAATTGTAATGGGGACAACAACAATCAAAAATACCACTATCAATCCAATAAATATCAGAAAGGCAATCCCCACAGATAGACCGTGAGGCACTTTCAACCTGGATTTAAGTAATTCCACGATGGGTAAGAGAGCATAAACAATAAGAAGGCTCAAAGCAAAAAGACTTACTACCCACATAACACTGGTAAAAAACCAAATTATGCCTATGGCAACTATTACCAAAATAATTATTTTCACGATGTTACGTAAATTCTCCGGCACTTTTCTTATTTGTACTCCTTATTCAATTCAATTTTTGTCCATTATACGATATTTTTTTACATTATCAAATTATAATTCCATCAAAATAATATTATCTATTAGCCGCAATTAACTCTTAAAACTTCACTCCCGGCGGAGAAGGGCAAACATATTTCTCTTGTAAGCTTCCACTCCCGGCTGATCAAAGGGGTTGACCCCCATTAAGTATCCGCTAACTGCGCAAGCTTTCATAAAAAAATAAACCAGTTGGCCGAAGTAAAATGGGGTCATTTCGGGCAATTTAACTGTCAAATTGGGAACACTACCGGCAGTATGGGCCTCTACAGTTCCATGCCAGGCCTTTTCATTTACTTCATGCATATTAGTACTCGCTAAATAATTTAAGCCGTCATCATCCTCAGCAACTGCAGGAATGTTTAAATTACAGGTG
>PUKQ01000090.1 GCA_003550565.1 Syntrophomonadaceae bacterium | reverse complement strand
TTGGCATCGCTTCTGGCGCTGGACTCTGCGTCCCGGGCATCCAGCCAGGCATCGATGGCGTTGACGGCCTCTTCGTTTAAGGCTTCATCCTCGAAATCGGCTTCTGCAGCTGCGGCCTGGGCCTCTTCAGCCTCAGCTAAGGCCTCTTCAGTTGCCTGCTGGGCTTCTTCATATGCCGGCTTTGCCTCCTCCCGCATTTCAGCAGCCCTGGACTCGCTCATGTAGAAGGCTTCCACAGGGTTGTCATCCCAGCCCCTGGGACGCTGGATAAGCCAGCCCATTGCAGGTCCCAGCCCATGGTCCCTGGCCCGGATGCTGTCCAGTTCATCCTGGGCCTTGATCTGTTCTATAGTGGCAAAGGGGGCTCTTTCTTCCTCGTACTCAACCACTGCCTCGTGTTCTGCCAGCTGTTCTGGGGCGTCCGAGGGAGTTGCTCCCCAGAAGACCACAAGGGCGAATAATAGAAGGGCCAGACCAAGCCAGTTGGCCCACCAGTCTTCCTTCTTCCACAGTTGCGACCAGTCTCTGCCCTTGCCGGTGGAAGATGCTGCAGCCATTTCTTCCTTGATGGCTTCCTGGGCTTCTTTCTTGTCATGTTCTGCCATGATTTAGATCTCCTTGTTCATTTAAAATAGTTATGGTATAAAATATGTGACTGCAAAAAAATACCGTCGCGTCTTCTAAAAGGTATCTTTACTGAAAATTATTTGATAACTATGACACTTCTTTTTCCAGTGTTTATGACTTTGCAGGTTACCCCTCCAAGCACTCCTCTTGCATCTGCTCCATGTGACCCGGATGCGCCCATAACTATATAATCAGCATTCACTTCATCTGCAGTCTCGAGAATTACCTTTTCTGGAGCGCCTGACTTGATCATTACCTGCCCATCAACACCCTTTTCAGTTAGCCTGCCTTGCACATTATTTTTGATTTCGTTGCCTTCTTTTTGCAGAGTGCTTTCCAGTAGATTGCATTCATCTCTTCCTACGAATGAAATACAAAGGTCAGGTACAACTACAACAGAATAAACTTTGCCTCCACCCAATTTTCGGCAAAAATCTATTGCCTTGTCCATAGTCTTGTTTGCAAACTCGGATCCATCATGCGGAACTAACAGGTTCATAAGTCTACTCCTTAAAAATAGTATAGGGTTTATAGTAAGTTGCTCAGGTCCACTTGCATCTTTATAGCAAAATATGGGCCATAGTTTGTGTTTCGTGTCACTATATAAAAAAACAATGCTATTATAACAGGTTAGGGTGTTGCACAAACAAAGGGAGGCTTGTTTTCATGGTAAAAAAATGATGTTTAGTGCTGTGTTGAGGGTGCTGGTGCCAACTAAGGTTGGCACTGGGGCATAAGTTAGCGGACAATGCTTGCGGATATCGGGGGTGGCTGGTGGGACAAACGAGGCCTGATCAAAATGGGATTGTCTCTGAAGAAGATGTGACTGCAAACAGTCTTTTTTGTCAGGCGAAGACGAGTGACAAAAGTCATTCTATATTGTTATCAAAATGATTTTAATCAGCGTAGATCAGTTTACCCCGTGAAATCTCTTATTATTTCACTGGGGCGAGATCAGCGGCTAACATCTTTCTTCTTCATGCAACTGATAATATCAAAGGCAAAGAATCTTGGCCGCTGATTGCGCAGATCTCCGCAGATAAGAAAAGCATTGCCTAAGGGTTTGTAGTGATAAACATTAAGATTGTCTTGATTGCAAATTGGAATCAGAGATTAGACGTCAGAGGTCAGTAAAAACAAAGAGCTATGTGTTGGTTGTTGATTTCTCGATTTTTTGCAGTGCATCTGAATAAAGAAAGGCATCGTGCGGAGAAGGCTCTCTAAGGGTTCAGGCAGTTGCGGTCTGGATGTATGTACATGGTGCAGAGTTTGGATTGACTCTGCACCATGTACATGGTGTGTAGTGGGAAGTGGTTGTGTTATCTTACGGGGTCGGCTCGAAGTCCTGATTTGACATCCCTGTACTCTTCCACGTCGCTGTAGGTAAAGGCGCTCACGTCTATTCCGCTTTCCCTGAAAGAGGTCTTGACCTCCTGAACCAGGGGCAGACTGTGCAGGTATAACACGCCTGTTCCCAAAAGCAGAAGCAGGGAAGATGTCACCAGGATCCTCGCCCATCTTTTTTTTGCCCCGGCCGGGGCTCTCCCTTGGGCCGGGGGGTTATGTGCTGCCTTTTTGTGCATGATCATGCTCTTATCTGATTTCCATCAATTGCTCGGTAATGCCCGGGAATACCACCATGAACATGAGCCAGGCCAAAATTAGGGTCAGGATGACGTTGAAGCCCTGGGTGAAGACGTAGTGATACAGGATCTTGCCGCCGGCAAAGTACTTGGCCAGTTCGCGGAAGTTGGTGGCCAGGCCGATGCTGGTAAAGGCCATGGCAAAGAACCAGGCCCGCAGCGGATTGGCCCATCCCCCCAGGACTCCGTCGCTGACTATGGTCTCGCCCATCTGGTGTCCCAGTGATGCGTAGATAATGGTGAAGAAGATGGAGGCTGCCACGAATCCGAGGACGAACTTGGGAAAGCGTACCCAGATTTCGCGCAGGGCCGCGCCTACAGACAGCTCAACGTTGCTTCCTTCGCGTTCCACCTTGACCGCCCAGTAGGCGGCGATAGCAAAGGCCAGGATACCGATCATTACGTTCTGGA
>PUKQ01000260.1 GCA_003550565.1 Syntrophomonadaceae bacterium | reverse complement strand
TTGGAACGCTCTTATAGCAATACCCGGCTATATTGCCGGTATCTGGGTGGGAACGCTATTTTTAAGGAATGGTTATTCCCTGGGTAAAAGCCGGGAACAAAATATTACCGGCGCCTTTTTGGGGCCTGCTTTTTCCGTGTTCTTGATTATCCTTTTGGTCGCAGCGCCTGCCTATATTTTTTTCAGCTCCGAGGGCCCCGGCGCGGGCACTGCTCCTATTTGGCTGGCCTTGGGCGCAGGTTTGCTGGTGGGAGTATTGGCTCAACGTTCACGTTTATGTACCATGGGAGCGTTTCGCGACATCATCCTGTTCAGAGACTTTCACCTTTTCTACGGCATATTAGCTCTTTTTGTTTTAGCTTTTGCCGGCAGCTTGGCATTCGGGTTATTTGACCCCGGTTTTATTGATCAGCCGGTAGCTCACACTGATGGGATTTGGAATTTCCTTAGTATGGGAGCGCTTGGATTAGGAGCAGTAATGGCAGGCGGCTGCCCTATGCGTCAACTCATACTAACCGGTGAAGGCGACAGTGATGCCCTTCTTACCGTTTTGGGTATGATTGCCGGAGCTGCGTTCATGCATAATTTCGGCCTGGCCGGGTCTCCTGAAGGAGTCGGCACAAATGGTATTATTTCAGTTTTTGTAGTATGGGCAGTTCTTCTGGCCATTGGTTCAGGGGTAATTGTAAGCTCAAACAAACAAAGTCAAAGGGGCTAATGATGAGCGCTTTTGCTCTAAATGAATTTTATGGGCTTTTTCTAGCAGGAGAGGTTATCGACTTTAACTCTGCAATAAGTTAAAATTAAAAGGAGGTTATTTAATGTTTGAAATAATTGATGCCAGAGGTTTATCGTGTCCCGAACCCGTGATGGTTACCAAAAATGCGCTGCAAAACCTAAAGGAAGACAAGGCTACCGTTTTGGTCAGCAGCAGTGTTGCGAAAGATAATGTAATGCGCATGGTGCAAAAAATGGGTTGGGATGTTGACGTAGAAGTTGATGGAGATGAGTATAAATTAATGTTAACCAAAAAATAATCTCATCTAAGACAACTTGCCAGCATATATATAGAAGGGGTATTAATGGGTAGTTCGTGTTATTTTACATTTCCAACCACATATAATGCTATACGCGCAGAAAAAATACTGCAAAATAGCAGCAGCTGTCATTATCGCATGGTACCGGTACCCCGAACTATAAGTTCCAGCTGTGGAACCGCACTGCGCTGTTCGTGTGATGACATTGAAATAATAAAAAACCTATTGATCTTTCACCAAATAGAGTACGAACATATACATGAGGTTAAAGAAGAAAATAAAAGTTTCTCCCTCCCAAATTTTTTGAAGAAGAAAAGGAAGAAGCCGGATGAACAATAATCAAAATCACATTTATTTTGATAACGCTGCTACTTCCTGGCCCAAGCCTGAAAAAGTATACGAAGCGGCGGAAAAATATTTACGTCACCCGAGCGGAAATCCGGGACGCTCAGGGCAAGCCCTGTCATTAGAAGGAGAACGCTTTATTTATAATGCCCGGGAAAAAGTAGCTTCCTTCTTTAATATTTCCGATCCCGCCCGCATTATATTTACTTTAAATGCTACCGACGCCTTAAACATCGCTATTAAAGGTATAATTGAACCGGGAGACCATGTTATATACACTGCCATGGAACATAATTCTGTTTTGCGTCCGCTGGGAAACATGCAACGTAACTACGGGGTCACCACCACCATGATACCCTGCAGCCATAAAGGCGAACCGGATCTCGATTTTTTGGATGATTCATTTCAAGATAATACCCGCCTGGTAATATGTAACCACGCCTCCAATGTTTGCGGTAAAATAATGCCCCTTCCGGAAATAATTGAAATCACCCGTAAAAACAATGCTTTTATTCTGGTAGATGCCGCTCAAACCGCAGGCTTAATACCCATTGACGCCACAAACGTCGACTTGATGGCTTTTAGCGGACACAAAGGGCTGCTGGGGCCACCCGGCATCGGTGGCCTTTATGTTCGGGAAGGAGTTTCTTTGAAACCGTTCCGTGAAGGAGGAACCGGCAGTCATTCTGACCGGGACCAGCAACCCGAAAATATGCCCGAACGCCTCGAAGCCGGAACTTTAAATACTCCCGGTATTGCCGGTCTCTTGGAAGGAATTAATTTTATTGAGGATATAGGCATAAACAACATCCGGGATCATGAAATAAACCTTACTTCCCATTTTCTCGACGGCCTAAAGGATATCACCGGAATTAACATATTTACCCCCCCTGATTATTATCAAAACGTAGCTGTCATATCTTTACTTCTGGAGAGTGTTGATGCCGGTGAATTAGGAGATATTTTGGAAAATACTTTTGGCATAATATGCCGTACCGGTTTGCACTGCGCCCCTTTGGCCCATCAAGCCCTGGGAACTTATCCGGAAGGAACTGTCCGGTTTAGTCCCGGTTATTTTAATACTCTCGAAGAAGTAGATTATGTCATTAATGCTTTATCTGAAATCGCCTCTTTAAGGAAACTTTAATATTACTATTCCAAATGAAAAAGGAGTTTCACCTATTTATTTTAGGTGGAACTCCTTTTTTTATGAAAAGGGATCCGGCGGGGACCTACTCTTCCGGGGGCTTTCGCCCCGAGTACCATCGGCGCTGGAGGGCTTAACTGCCGTGTTCGGGATGGGAACGG
>PUKQ01000033.1 GCA_003550565.1 Syntrophomonadaceae bacterium | reverse complement strand
CTCACTTTATCTTTTCTGGAACGAGGTCTCTTATTTCCTTCAAAACCTAATAATTATTTCAAAAAATCACCCACAAAGATTTTACTCATAGTTCTCAGTGTTTTCAAGACAGGCTTTGGAAGAATCACTTGTAGTCGGTTTGCCAGGTAACTAAAAAATATTTTAATTTAATGTGACACACAGATGTCACATGCCTTTGTTATCCTGCAATTAAAGTTAATTTTTGTGGGAGTGAACAAAGATGGTATTAGCCGGGAAGGACTGGCAGAAAGAATTGCGAAGGATGATAAGGAGAAAGAAAAAGACAATAATTTACCCCAGCCAAAATGTAATGAGCAGGCGTATCGAGGGTGAATTAGGTGGAGAAAAAGATTACAGGGGTTTTAGAGCAGGCATCTTCTATTTCAAACTATCCACTCTTATTGATCAGGACCTGGCTGGGGAAATACTGAGAGTCATATACACGAATTGTAGAGATGTTCCCGATTTTAAAATTGCCACTCTTTTTCTAAATGATCCTTTGCACAGGCTTATACACACCAAATCTATGGATAAACGGTTCTCCAGTGCTTATAAAAAACTGGATGAGTTTTATAGTTATTATGCCGAAGAGTATGAACCGTATTCCGGAGTTATGGAGCATCTTTTCCCTGCGATTAATATTTATGAAAGAAAATCATACCCCAAAAATGTTGATCTGTGTGTAATATTTACTGATAGATTCGGTATTGAAATACAACCCCATATACAGGATGAAATAAGGAAAATGGAAAAGAATTGGCTGTATGTTTGTGTGGATAAAGACAGACCGTTAGAAATTTTGGAAATGCCGGAAGTAATGGAAGGTTCGCAAGCTGAGTAAAATGTGAGGAGAGATTATGAAAATAACCGTTCACCGTGGGACAAAAGAAATAGGCGGCAGCGTTGTGGAGATAGAAAGTAAGGGATGCCGAATAGTAATAGACATCGGCATGCCACTGGCTTTTAATGACCGAAAATTTGATTTCAGCGACTACAGCCACCTTGATGGAAAGGAACTGGTAAACCAACAGATACTTCCGGATATAAAGGGGTTGTACCATTGGGATGAGAACCACAAACCGGTAGACGGGGTGCTTATTTCTCATGCCCACCAGGATCACTACGGATTTTTTGACTACTTGAATCGGGATATTCCCGTTTACCTGGGGGAGGCTACCAAAAACCTCATGGACATCACGGTACTGCTCACCCCGTTGGAAGGAGAGGTTGGCAAACCCCAATACATAGCGGATAATAATAGTTTTACCTGTGGGGAATTCTGCATTACTCCTTATCTAATGGACCATGCAGCTTTTGATGCTTATGCCTTTTTAGTAGAAGCTGAGGGGAAGAGAATAATTTATACCGGTGACTTCCGTGCCCACGGACGGAAAAAGGGGATGTTTAACAGATTCCTCCATGCACACCGGGAGCCAGATGCCTTGCTCCTGGAAGGTACCATGATGGGGCGCCCGGGTGAGCATGTTATGGATGAGGAAGAACTGGAAGAGGAAGCCGTCAAAATAATGGAAAACACAGGGGGCCCGGTGCTTATTTATACTTCGTCCCAGAACATAGATCGCCTTGTTTCCTTTTACAGGGCATCTAAGCGCACTGGCCGGACTTTTGTGATAGACCTTTATACAGCCCTCATTTTGGATTATGTCCGGGGTTACACCAAAATACCCTATCCCTCGCACGAATATGATAAATTAAAGGTCTTTTACCCCATGTGGCTATGCCAAAAACTGGCTTCTAAAAACCAGCAAAAATTAATGTTCAAATATAAAAAGCATAAGATTGACAAGAATGAAATACGTTCCAAAGGAAAAAATATAAGCATGCTGGTAAGGCCTTCCTTCAAGCCTGATTTAAAGGCAATTGGTAACTTAAACGAAGCCTCGCTTATCTACTCCATGTGGGAAGGATATCTGGAGGAGGAAGTAAACCAAAAATTCTTGGACTACCTTGAATCAGAGAATGTTAAGGATATATATCACTTGCATACGAGCGGCCATGCTTGCGTCTCCGATTTGAAGTTGCTTGTGAAGAAATTGTGTCCTCAAAGGGTAATCCCCATCCATACTTTCCATCCCACCGGCTACGAATCCTTAGGGGGGAATATATGCTACCTGGATGATGGGAAACCTTTTAATATCTAAAATGGCGGGGAGAATAGGGTAGATCCATTATAAAAAAATAGTTATAGCTACGAATGATTTATATATTTGAATTAGTGAGTAAGTTTATGAGGTAATTCTTTCTAACTTTATAATTATTGTCATGATTGTCATGGAACGCTATGTTTTAATATAACAATAGGCTCTTCACAATTTTTTTAAAATCTGACGTGCTCTACGTGTTCGTATAGTGTAAAATTATTGTAGGGATTTAGCAGGTAAATATATTAAAGCTATAGAAAGAGGAGCCTCATGTTCACCATGAACAAATTCCCCCAGAAAAGGAGGCGAGGTTCCTCTACGGAGATAGTTAGCGTCTTATTGAATAATTCTTATGAATTGTGGTATAATAAATAACATTTAAAAGTATTTTTCGAATATTCGATTAAATTGTATTTAGAATATACAAAAGAAGGGAGTAAAGCCTTGTCATTATTAAATGGTATAGGAAATAAAGTTGTATTTTATATATTAATATGTACTTTTGTCT
>PUKQ01000184.1 GCA_003550565.1 Syntrophomonadaceae bacterium | reverse complement strand
CGAAAGCCGCTGGATGAAATTGCGGCTATGGCGGCCCCTTACGAACGCATCTGTGTGCTCGGGTGTAATACCTGTGTAGGGGTTTGTATGGCCGGCGGCGAAAAAGAAGCCGAAGAAACGGCGGCGCTTCTGCGCATCCACCGCAAACGAGAAAATCAGGGTGGTGTGGTTGAAGTATTTTCCCTTGAAAGGCAGTGCGAGTATGAATTTATCGATCAGGTCCTGGAGAAGCTCAAAAACTATGACCAGATCGTTTCCCTCGCCTGCGGGGTCGGAGTACAAACCATGATTGAGCATGTTCCCTCACTCAGGGTAGTGCCCGGTTTGAACACGACCTCGATGGGCTACCCCACTGAACAGGGGGTCTGGGCTGAGCGCTGTGTAGGCTGCGGCAACTGTGTCCTCCACCTTACCATGGGGATCTGCCCGATTACCCGCTGCTGCAAAAGCATCCTCAACGGACCGTGTGGAGGTTCAGCAGAGGGCAAGTGCGAAATAAGTGATGATATTGACTGTGCCTGGCACCTGATCCACGAACGTCTCAGCGCTTTCGGCCGGATCAGCGACCTGGAAGAGATTCAGCCTCCCAAGGACTGGTCGTCATCGCATCACGGGGGCCCGAGAACCTCAGTAAGGGAGGATGTTAGAATTGATAGCGGGGAGTAACCTGGAAAAAGTAATTAACAGCGGAAAATTTGTGGTAAGCGGTGAACTGGGCCCGCCCAAGGGTTCTGATATCACCCAGCTCAAGCACCATGCCGAAGAAATGAAAGACCATGTCGATGCCTACAATATTACCGACAACCAGACGGCTATCGTACGCACCTCAAGCATCGCCTGCGGATCCACCCTGGTCCAGATGGGCCTGGAGCCGATCATCCAGATTACAGTGCGTGACCGCAACCGGATCTGCATCCAGAGCGACGTGCTTGGCGCCCAGGCCCTGGGCATCAAAAATATCCTCTGTCTGTCCGGCGATCACCAGAATTTCGGCAATGAGCCCGCTTCTAAAGGGGTCTATGATATCGATTCCATGCAGCTGCTCAAAGGCCTGAAAGACATGCGCGATGAAAACCACTTTATAGGCGGGGATGAGCTTGAATCGCCCAGCAGCTATTACCTGGGTGCTGTGGCTAACCCCTTTGCCGATCCTTTCGAATACCGGGTTGACCGGCTGGAGAAAAAGGTCAAGGCCGGTGCCAGTTTCATCCAGACCCAGTGTATCTTTGATATTGAAAGATTTGAAAAATGGATGGAAATGGTCCGGGCCCGTGGTTTGCACAAAAAGATTGCTATTATGGGCGGTGTAACCCCGATTAAATCACTCGGGGCGGCCAGGTATATGAAAAACAACGTATCGGGGATCACTATTCCCGACTCCCTTATCGAACGGATCAAGGGAGCGGAAAAGAAAAAGGTAGAAGGCCTCAATGTATGTGTCGAAACCATCCAGCGGCTGCAGGAAATTGAAGGAGTGGCCGGAGTGCACATTATGGCTATTGCCTGGGAAGAGGTCGTGCCAGAAATTGTTGAACGGGCCGGTTTATATCCCCGCCCAAAACTTTGATAAAATGATTAAAAGAAATGGTTTCTCGACCCGGCACAAACTGTAAGGACAGGCCTTAAACGGTCTGTCCTTTTTTAAGGAGGGAAATAATGACCGAACAGAAAGAAGTGGTTATCGTCAGCGCCGTGCGCACCCCGATTGGAGATTTCGGCGGCGCTTTCCGGGATGTTTCCGCCCTGCAGCTGGGGTCAACGGCTGTTGAAGAAGCAGTCAGGCGCGTTTCAGGGTTGCAAAAAGAACAGGTTGGAGAAATTATCTTCGGCAACTGCAGCCAGCGCAGTGACGAACCCAATATTGCTCGCTGCATCGCTCTTGAGTGCGGGTTTCCGGTAGAAACCACCGGTTTTACGATCCAGCGCCAGTGCAGCTCGGCCATGCAGTCGATAGTATCCGCCTGCCAGGAGATTATGCTCGGGGATACTGAGGTCGCTATCGCCGGCGGGGTGGAATCGATGAGTTCTGCGCCGTATGTTCTAAAAGGGGCCCGCTGGGGCCAGCGCTTGCAGCACGGAGAAATGACCGATGCGCTCTGGGAAATGTTGATGGATCCGGTTCACAAGATCATGATGGGTGAAACTGCTGAACGCCTGGCCGAAAAGTACCAAATCAGCCGTGAAGAACAGGATGAAATCGCTTATCGCAGTCACATGAATGCTGCGGCTGCCATAGAAAGCGGTCGTTTCAATGAAGAAATAGTAGCGGTTACCGTGCAGAATCGCAAAGGAGAAACAGTAGTTGATACCGATCAGCACCCGCGAAGTGATATCACCAAAGAAAAGCTGGCCGGCCTGAAGACTGCTTTTCGTACGGATGGCACGGTTACTGCCGGTAATGCTTCAGGCTTAAATGACGGGGCGGCTGCGATGGTGATGATGAGCAAAGAAAAGGCAGAAGAACTGGGCCTGAAACCATTAGCCCGGATTGTTTCCTATGCCTGGGCCGGAGTAGAGCCGGATTTGATGGGTTACGGGCCGGTTCCGGCCATCCGTCTGGCGCTCAGTAAGGCCCGGCTGGATTTAGAGCAGATCGAGTTAATCGAATTAAATGAAGCCTCTGCAGCCCAGTATCTAGCCTGTGAGAAACTGCTCGGGTTAAACCGCGCTATTGTTAATGTCAACGGCAGCGG
>PUKQ01000043.1 GCA_003550565.1 Syntrophomonadaceae bacterium | reverse complement strand
TCCCATAGTGAAGCGAAGGACAAATGGAAAGCAATGCAACCATCCCCGAGGCAACAGAACCGTCCCCCTGCCTTCTTTCCACTATACATCAGAAAGTATATATATAATATTTGTTAATTATTTAATAAGTAATTCCGTCTACGCCGTTTTCATCTTCCTCTTCAGGCATTTCAAAAACGACCATAATACGATTGGGCAAGCAAACAATACTTTCACCATAATGTTGGATCCATCCTGTATGCGCACATATGCCTCGCGGGCATAATTCTTCATCTATAGGAAGCATTCTTACTTTGCCGTCTTTTATTTGCACCTCAGCTTCGTATTCACTATCCGGGCCAAATTCTACCGTTAAGGTGGCTTCTTCCTTATCGGTAAGAGAATATTCTTTTATTAACTCATTCTCTACATAAATTTGCACATAGTTTTGATCATGGCCGGCTCCACCTACTATATTGTAAAAAAGGCCCCCAATTCCCAACAGGATAAATAAGGCTAGAACAACAGCATCTCCCCATACCGGTTGCAACTTCTTCATAATTTAATTTCACTCCATAACGATTTTAATCCCTTTATCTTAACAAGGTTATCTAATATAATTATACTAAAAATGCCTGTTATATGATATATTATCTCTACTACACTTCATTTTTTAAAAAACAATTTTTATCAGTTTAAAGGAATTCTCTTATAGTGTGTTGAATTATTAATGAATATTTTAACATACCATACTATAACTTATTATGATTATTTACGTTATTATTATGATTTCTGTTTCTTTCAAGGTAGAATTTACTCAGAAGGGGGGTTAATAAATACATTTCCAAGCTTAAAGGTATGATTTAAAGTGTATTTATTATGAAGTATTATTTATTTCAAAGGAGGGTGTTTTAATGATGAAAACAAAAATTATATTTCTGGTGCTTATTTTATCATTGGTGCTCATTCCCGTAATGAGCGGCTGTGAAACTGAAGAAGTGCCGGAAGACGAGGAAGGCCAAAGTATTACCCTGGAATTTGCCACATTTTGGCCGGAAGGAGACTTTCAGGTCTCCGATGGGCACCAACAAACCTGGGCCGATGAAATAAAAAAACGAGTAGAAGAAGAAACTCCCCACACTATTGATTTTCACTGGCATCCCGCACAGTCGCTTCTCGAAATGCCTGAAATATATAGTGGCGTTGCCGATGGGGTAGCAGACATAGGAACAACATGCCCATCTTATACCCCGGGTGTTTTCCCTGTCACCGAAGCGTTTGAGCTTCCCGGATTACCAAATGACAATGCCCTGGTAGCCTCAATGACTATCCAGGAAGCTTATAATCAATCCGAACACGTGCAGGCAGAATATGAAGATGTTAAAGTTATGCATTTTTGGGCCACCGGTCCCGGGGATTTTATGACCAATACCCGGGTTGAATCGGCAGAAGACCTTGACGGTCTTACTATCAGGGCTGTGGGTGGTTCAATTGCCTGGGCTGAACGCCTCGGAGCCGATACCGTCACATTTGGCATGGGTGATTCCTACGAAAATATAGAACAAGGTGTTGTTGATGGGCTCCTTGCTCCCACCGATACGCTTAAAGGTTTTAGGTTGGCTGAGGTGACCCAATATATTACCAAGTCTCCACCCGCTTACAATATGGTTTTCATGAAAGTTATGAATTGGGATACCTGGAACGCCCTTCCCGAGGAAGTACAAGAAATTATCGAAGAAGTTAACACCCAAACGGTGGAAAAATATGGCAAGTTACGCACAGACCATACAGTTGCAGGGCAAGAGTATGGGGTAGAAGAACACGGCATGGAAGTTATCGAACTTGAGGAAGACGAATACCAGCGTTGGCTAGAAGAAACTGAACCGGTTTTAGATGATTATATCGAAAAACTAAATGAAGAAGGATTGCCCGGAGAAGAAATCATGGATCTGGCCTTCGAAATTGCAGAAGATAAATCTGAAAAATACGGCGATTATGACGAAGAATAAGCACTAAATCCAGCAAGGCGGGAAATTTCTCATATGCTCATAAAGTAATCAGAAAGGGCTTCCACCGCATTCTGCCAAGGTGGATGCCCTTTCTGATGAAATTGCCAATTCCATACAAACCAACTACAGGGGGCGTTTAAATTTGCTATATATATTTGAAAGGTTCGTCCATTTTTTAAGCTGGAGGGCAGCACAATTAGCCCAATTGGCAATGTTTATTGTAATGGGAATTACTGTAATAAATATAATTATTCGAATTCCATTTAGACCCATTGGCGGCGCTGTTGAACTGGTAGAAATGTTTGGCGCAATTTTGCTTGGGCTCGGAGTTGCTTATACCGCTTTTGTGAAAGGCCATATTATGGTGGGAATACTGGTAGATCGTTTTTCCCCGCGCATTCAAGGGTTAGTAGAAGCTATTGTAAAAGTTATCGCCCTTTTCTTTTCATCCATCCTGGCCAGGGAAATTCTTTTTTTCGCCTCTAACAGGATGGAAGCCGGTTATGTGACCGGCCACCTTGGTATTCCTATCGCTCCCTCAATTTACCTGGTTGGAGTCGGTTTCGTAATATTCTGCTTGGTAATATTACTGCAATTAATCAAAGCAATAATTACTGTAATAAAAGGGAGTGAAACCTAATGGATCCCATATACATCGGCATTATTTCAGTTTTTTTTGTATTACTACTTATTTTTTTTAAAATGCCCGTTGCTTATGTCATGCTATCAGTTGGTATGGCAGGCTTAGCCATTGTCCGATCTCCGGAAGCAATGTTTTCTCTCTCAAACCAGGCTATCTATAATACTTTTGCCAGTTATTCCTTGCTTGTAGTGCCTATGTTTGTGTGGATGGGTTATGTTGCTTTTTACTCCGGCTTAAGTTCACGTATTTACGATGCCACCTATAAAGTCATGGGAAGTCTTAAAGGGGGCTTACTTCTAGCCTCTATTGCTGCTTGCACAGCTTTCGGAGCCATCTGCGGCTCAACTACAGCCACAGCAGCCACAATGAGTACTGTCGCTCTGCCGGAGATGAAAAAATATAACTATAATCGTTCAATTTCCACGGCTACTATTGCTGCAGCAGCAATTTTGGGTGTAATGATCCCTCCAAGCGTCATCTTTATTCTCTATGGAGTTTCTGCCGGCGAATCTATCCGCCGTCTTTTTATGGCCGGTATTTTTCCCGGCTTACTTTTAATGGGCCTTTTCATGGTTGCTGCTTACCTGCAAACTGCTCGCAACCCTAGCCTGGCACCTGCCGGGGAAAGCGTTCCCTGGCGTGAAAAAGCTAAAGCCCTCCTGAAAGGGGGAGTAGAGGTAATTATCATTTTCCTTGCCGTTATGGGAGGCCTTTTCGCCGGATTTTTTACCCCGACTGAAGCCGGAGCAGTAGGGGTTTTTGCCACCATTCTTGTAGCACTGGCCAGGCGCCAACTAAACTGGCAAGGTTTTATAAATTCACTCTCCGACTCGGTGCGTATATCGGCAATGATCATGTTTCTGGTAGCTGCAGCAGCAATATATGGCCGCTTTCTGGGGGTAACAGGACTGCCGAGGGAGTTAGCTATGTGGACTGTAGAACTTCCCTTACATCCGGTAGCAATTTTAGGAGTCATCCTTCTTATTTATCTTATTCTGGGCTTTTTTATCGATGCCCTGGCCTTAATTTTACTCACCGTGCCGATTTTTTACCCTGTCGCCGTGGAACTCGGTTTCGATCCCATCTGGTTCGGGGTTATTATCGTACTGGCACTTGGCATGGGTGTGATTACACCACCAGTGGGAGCAAATGTCTACGTGGTCGCGGGAGTGGAGATGGAAACTCCTGTTATGGAGATTTTTCGGGGAGTTGGTTGGTATTTACTGGCTATTATTATTTGCGCCGCATTATTAACCGCCTTCCCTCAGATAGCCCTTTTCTTGCCCGAACTTTTAAATTAATAATACAAATGTTGAATAAATGCCTAACCCTTTTTTTATTTAGGTTAGACCTTTTTTTGATGTTGCAAAAGGAAACTTACTTTTTTAATGGAAAAAAGTTATAATATAGGGAGCAAATTTAAAAACTGTGATTTAATTAAGGAAAGGAGAATATTATGTGGCATCCTCGTTATGAAAATATGGAAAGGCAGCATCTGGAAAAGTTGCAGTTTATCCGTTTAAAAAATACTTTGGAAAGAGTCAATTTAATGGTTCCTTACTACCGGAATAACTTTCAAGCCACGGGAATAGAGCCCGGAGATATTAAATCTTTAAACGATATCTCTTCATTGCCCTTTACTTCTAAAAATGATCTACGTGATAATTATCCCTTCAGCCTTTTTGCTACCGACCTCAGTGAGGTTGTGCGCATTCATTCTTCTTCAGGAACTTCAGGCATACCTACTGTAGTAGGGTATACGCAAAATGACCTGGATGTTTGGTCCGAATTGATGGCGCGGGCATTGGTCAGTGCAGGTGGTTCAAAAGAATCTGTTATTCATATTGCTTATGGTTACGGCCTTTTTACCGGGGGGCTGGGCGTGCATTACGGGGCTGAAAAAATTGGAGCTACTGTAATTCCTATCTCCGGAGGCCAAACCAAACGACAGGTTCGCATGATCAGGGATTTAGGCTCTACGTTGTTGGCATGCACTCCATCTTATGCCATCTTTATTGCTGAAACCATTGAAGAAATGAACCTCAAACCGGAAGAACTAAATTTGAAGTCCGGCCTCTTTGGAGCAGAGCCCTGGTCAAACAATATGCGTCGCATTATTGAAGATAAATTAAATATTGATGCTTACGACATATATGGATTAAGTGAAATAATCGGGCCGGGAGTTTCCAGTGAATGTTCCGCTAAAAATGGGCTCCATATACCCGAAGACCATTTCATAGCAGAAATTATTGATCCTAAAACTCAAAAGGTGCTTCCTGAAGGTTCTACCGGGGAATTGGTGATTACAACTATCACCAAAGAAACACTACCCTTGATTCGCTATCGCACAGGGGACATAACTTCTTTAACCCGGGAGAAATGCTCATGCGGCAGAACTCATGTGCGCATGTCCAAAGTAAGCGGACGCAGTGATGATATGTTAATAATCAGAGGAGTTAATGTTTTTCCTTCTCAAATTGAAAGTATTCTGTTAGATATTGGCGAAACCGAACCCCATTACCAGTTGGTAGTTGATCGAGTAGGTTCAATGGATACACTGGGAGTGAAAGTGGAAGTTTCCGAACAAATGTTTTCAGACCGTATAAAAGGCCTGGAAGAACTGGAAAACGTTATTCGCCGAGAAATTGACAATGTGTTGGGAATTTCCGCTGAAGTAAAGCTGGTAGAACCCAAAACAATTCAGCGCAGTGAAGGCAAAGCTCAGAGGGTAATTGATCAAAGGAATCTTTAATTTTTCACTTAAAACGAAGGAGGTTTTTTAAATGGTTAAACAAATATCTGTTTTCCTGGAAAATAAATGCGGCAGGTTGGTTACCGTCACCCAGGTGTTAGGCAAGCATAATATCAATATCCGCGCCCTTACCATAGCTGATACTTCTGATTTTGGTATCTTGCGCATCATAGTGGACCAACCGGAAAAAGCACACGAAGTGTTGAAGAAAGAGGGTTTTATTGTTACCGAAACTGATGTTGTAGCCGTGGAAGTATCCGATCAACCCGGTGGATTGGCCGACATTCTTGTTTATTTAGAAAAAGCAGGGGTCAATATAGAATACCTGTATTCTTTTGTAGAAAAACCTACCCAAGATGCTCTCATTTTAATGCGCCTTGAAGATACTGAAAAAGGCATCCAAGTACTAAAAGAAAATAATGTAACCCTCATAGAAGGGGAACGAATCTATTCACTTTAATCATAAGATATTGCTTGACAGTACTAATTATTAAAGGAGCTGGACTTTAATGCAGAAATGGCTTCAGAATGATTACATGAACCGGGACGAAATAAAAAATTTGCAAGAAGAAAACTTTCTTCATTTTTTTAATTATGCTTACCAAAACAGCAGATTCTATCGAGGCATGTATGATAATGCCGGTATAAAACCCGATCATATTAAATCACTTGCAGATCTGCAGCACCTTCCATTCACTACTAAAGAACATCTACGGAATAATTATCCTTATGAAATGGCTGCCGTGCCTATGGAAAAAATAGTGCGTATCCATGCTTCTTCCGGTACTACCGGCAAACCGGTAGTTATGGGCTATACGAAAGAAGATCTAAAAAACTGGGCTCGCGGGGTAGCCCGCATCTGTAACATAGCAGGAGCTTCTTCTCAAGACATAGCCCAGGTATCTTTCGGATACGGGCTTTTTACCGGAGGATTTGGCTTGCATAACGGCCTGGAAGAATTGGGGGTTACGGTAGTTCCTTTTTCCAGCGGTAACACAGATAGGCAGCTGGATTTGATGAAAGATTTCCAAACTACTATCTTAGTTAGCACTCCTTCTTTTGCTCTCTACATGGCTGAAACTGCCCGGGAAAAAAATATTGATCCCAGTAGTTATTATTTACGTTTAGGGCTTTTTGGAGGTGAACCATTTTCAGAAGCGATGCGCCAAGAAATAGAAAATCAATGGCAAATCAAAGCCACTTTAAATTATGGCCTAACGGAAGTAGTGGGCCCCGGTATTTCCGGTGATTGCTCAGCCCAAAAAGGAATGCATTTGTTAGAAGACTTATTTATTCCTGAAATCATTGACCCCAATACAGGTGAAATACTTCCTGAAGGAGAAAAAGGAGAGCTTGTACTGACTCCTTTATACAAAGAAGGTTTTCCCGTCATTCGTTACCGGACGGGAGATATTACTCGTATAATTCCGGAAACATGCAGTTGTGGACGTTCTTTGCAGCGCATGGACTACATTACCGGCCGTACCGATGACATGATTATTATCAAGGGGGTTAACATATTCCCCTCCCAGGTGGAAGAGGTGCTCACCGAATTTGAAGAAGTTTCCCCTCATTACTGTTTAGTACTACACCGCAGTAAAGATTTCATTAAACAGCTGGAAGTGCAGATAGAATTGGCGCCGGAAGGTTTTTCAGACAGCTTCCGGGAAATGGAGTTACTTGAGGATAAAATCCGCCAACGTTTAAAATCACATCTTTCCCTGACTCCACGTGTTAAACTCATGAATCCCAAAACACTGGAACGGACTACCGGTAAAAGCCGTCGCATCTTTGAAATAGAAGGAGATGAATAATACATTATGCAAAAAATGATCATGACGGGAAATGAAGCCATAGCAAGAGGCGCCTACGAAGGAGGAGTTACCGTGGGCACAGCTTACCCCGGAACCCCTAGCACAGAGATACTGGAAAATCTTTCTATATATCCCGGTTTGAATTGCAATTGGTCCGCCAACGAAAAAGTAGCATTAGAAGTAGCTATCGGCGCTTCTATGGAAGGCGCCAGAGCTATAGCAGTTATGAAACATGTGGGAGTGAATGTTGCCGCCGACCCTCTTTTAACCTTGTCTTACACGGGGGTTGGAGGTGGTTTAGTGCTTGTATCTGCCGATGATCCCGGAATGCACAGCTCTCAGAACGAGCAAGACAACCGTCATTACGCTCGATTTGCCAAAATACCTTTGCTGGAACCTGCAGATAGCCAGGAAGCAAAAGATTACGTAGTTACCGCTTTAGAATTAAGCGAAAGGTTTAATACTCCTGTTATGCTGCGCACTACTACGCGCATTTCTCACTCTCGCAGCGTAGTTGAACCGGAAGAAGCAGTTGATTACAAACCGGCGGGATTTCAACAAAATATAGCTAAATACGTAATGCTTCCCGGCTTTGCCAGACAACGACACCCTTTGGTGGAAGAGCGCCTGTTAGAATTAAAGAAGGAAGCAGAACATTCTCCGCTTAATCGAATCAAGGAAGGAACTTCTAATGAGTTAGGGGTGATATGTTCCGGTGTGGCTTATCAATATG
Source organism: Syntrophomonadaceae bacterium (assembly GCA_003550565.1). Classification (GTDB taxonomy): domain Bacteria; phylum Bacillota; class Dethiobacteria; order DTU022; family PWGO01; genus B1SED10-75. The sequence goes on along the minus strand of PUKQ01000043.1, from coordinate 4,572 downwards.
TTAAAGAAGCCCTGCCTGATGCTTCCGTTTTAAAACTTGGTTTTTCTTATCCTTTAGCCGAAAATCTGGTAATTGATTTTGCCCGTAAAGTAAAAAGATTATTGGTTGTCGAAGAACTAGACCCTTTTCTTGAAAATCAACTAAAAGCCCTTGGCCTTCAAGTTACCGGTAAGTCCATGTTTACAATGATGGGAGAACTCGGAACAGAAACTATCCGGGAAAATCTACTCGGTAAAAAATCAGATACCCTCTCCTGCAGGGAAAATATACCTTACCGCCCTCCAATATTATGCCCGGGTTGTTCCCATAGAGGAGTTTTTTACACCTTGAAAAAACTCAAATTGAGAGTAACCGGTGATATAGGGTGCTATACTCTGGGGGCGCTTCCCCCTCTCCAGGCCATGGATTCCTGCATATGCATGGGAGCCAGCATAGGCACTGCCCTGGGAATGGAAAAAGCAAATAAAGAAACGTCTTCGCAAACAGTTGCAGTGATCGGTGACTCCACCTTTTTCCATTCAGGGCTCACTCCCCTTATAGATATTGTATACAGCGGCGCTTCCACCACTGTAATTATCCTCGATAACAACACTACCGGTATGACCGGGCACCAGGATCATCCCGGCACGGGACAAACTCTCCAGGGGGAAATAATCAAAAAAGTTAATTTAGAGGATGTTTGCCATGGAATAGGCGTAGAAAGAGTTATAGTAACTGATCCATATAATCTGGAAAATCTCCAGGAGATTATAAAAACTGAAATTAGCGCGGACGAACCATCTGTAATTATTGCCCGTCATCCCTGTATTCTAAAATCGAAGACTCAAAATAAGTATATGGAAATTGTTGCTGAAGAATGCAGCGGATGCCAGGCTTGTCTCAAGCTGGGATGCCCTGCTTTGAGCATGAAAGAAGACATAGCAAAGATAAATACTGATATTTGCACCGGCTGCACCCTATGTCAACAGCTGTGTAAACTTAATGCCATAATAACAAAAACGATATGATTGAAAGGATGAAATATTAATGCAAAAAATCGACATATTAATTTCCGGGGTGGGTGGTCAAGGAACTATCCTGGCCGGCAATATACTTGCCCGGGTAGCCATAAAAGATAATCTTGACGTGAAAACCGCAGAAACTCACGGTATGGCACAAAGAGGTGGCAGCGTAATCACGCACGCCCGCATCGGTTCAAAAGTTTATGCGCCTTTGATCCCCAGGGGCGACGTAGATTATTTATTATCTTTCGAAAAACTGGAAGCCCTGCGCAATCTCCCTTTTGTTACGAAAGAAAGCACTGTAATTCTCAACACCCAATCCATAGCACCTCTCCCGGTTTTAATCGGAGAAAAAGAATACCCTACAGAAATAATTTCAGAAATCAAAAGTAAAGTAGAACATACTTACGCCGTTGATGCTATGAGTTATGAACCTGTATCAAGTTTTCCCCGGGTCTTAAATATCTTTTTAATAGGCATTCTGGCCTACTTTCTTCCTTTTTCTTTTGAAACATGGCAACTTGTATTAAATGAAACCATTCCGGAAAAATTTTTGCAAATAAACCTTAATTCTTTCAATGCCGGATACAAGTGGATTTCAACAGATTAATAATTACAAATCTCCAGGAAAATATTATTAAAGATGTTGTTTAAGAAACTTTAACACTTTTTTGTTTAAAAAGAGGTTATGTTATAATTAAGTAGTTGTATATGGAATTTTTTGATGGGAAAGGAGCTTATCATAGTGAAGAAAGACAACAAAGTGAAGAAAGAAAACAAAACTCAAAAAAAACCTTCACAAAAAAATGATAAAAATCGTTCAACAAAAAATACTGGCAAAAAGAAAAGGATACTTAAAATTTCCCTCCTGGTTTTTCTTCTTTTAGTTTTAATTGGAGGAGGCAGTCTGGCAGGCATGGTCATATCTTATGCCAACGAAGCACCGGAGTTTGATCCACAACAACTAAGGCCTGCAGAAACATCGTTCATTTATGATCGAGAAGGCAACCAAATTGCCCCACTTCACCACGAACAAGAACGAACTATAATATCTCTGGATGAAGTACCCACCCACACACAAAAAGCCTTTATTGCCATTGAAGATGAAAGATTTGAAGACCATTTTGGCGTAGATATTATAGGCATTATTCGCGCAGGTATGGTTAATTTGATGCAGCGTGAAATTGTCCAGGGCGCCAGCACCATAACTCAACAGCTCACCCGTAATGCTTTTTTAACCGCAGAGCAAACATTCAGGCGTAAAATCCAGGAAGCGTGGTTGGCCATCCAATTAGAGCGCCATTATACTAAAAGTGAAATTCTAGAAATGTACCTTAACACCATTTATTTTGGGAACGGCGCCTACGGTATTGAGGCAGCATCAAATACTTATTTTGATAAAAGCGCCGATGAATTAACCCTTGCTGAATCAGCCATGTTAGCAGGCATTCCCAGATCTCCCAATTCTAATAACCCTTTTTTCAGTGAAGAAAGAGCCCTAAACAGAATGAAACTTGTGCTATATAATATGGAATCAGTAGGTTATATTTCCTCGGAAGAAGCAGAAGAAGCAAGAGAAACCGAAAATTTTGAATACGGAGAGTTACGTGAAAAAGAACTGCCTTATCCCTATTTCCTGGAATATGTCCTTCACAGGGAACTGGTAAATACTCTTAAAGATATGCCGGAATATGGGACCAGGGAAAGCGCCTACGAAGCTATTTATACTCATGGTTTAAAAATCCATATTACTATGGACACTGACATTCAAGCCCATGTTGAAAATACGCTTGATGACGACAGCATGTACCCTTCAACAATACGCATAGACATGGATAAATTCAAAGAAGGTTATAAAGAAGCCGGCGGCAATATACCCAGAGACTTTCCAGGCGCCTATATTGACGAAGAAAAAGGTGTCCCGCAACCACAATCAGCTTTCGTTTTAGCAGATCCCACTACCGGTGAAATTATCGCCCTGGGAGGAGGTAGAGATTTTCGCAAAGAAGAAAATGAAATTTTGCGTTATTTAAGCACACGGCAACCCGGTTCGGCCATTAAACCAGTTGTACCTTACGCTGCCGCTTTTGAGGAAAATGCACTTGCCCCCGGAAGCATTGTTTATGATGTCCCTTTTTCTGCAGGGAGCTATTCACCCAAAAATTGGGACGGCCAATATTGGGGCCCTATAAACGCAAGAGATGCGCTGCGGTGGTCCCGTAATATCCCCGCAGTTGCTACTTTGCAAGACATTTCTCCATATAAGGGCACTGAATACGCTACTAATATGGGAATTAATTCTTTTACTGAAGACGACAGAGGTTCCTTAACTACTGCTCTTGGAGGTGTAAGCGGTATTCCGCCGTTACAAATGGCCCAGGCTTATGGTACTTTGGCCAATATGGGAGTTAAAGCTGAATTTCATACTATAAGCCATATAAAGGATAGAGACGGCAATGTAATTTATGAGCAAAACAATACACCCGAAACAGTGCTCAGCCCACAAACTGCATATATGATTAATCATATACTGGAAGATGCTCACCGTAATACCTTCACTTCTAATAGCCGTGTCGCTTTTGATCGCCCTGTGGCAGCCAAAACAGGCACCACAGACGAACGGAAAGATATTTATCTGGCCGCTTATACTCCCAATATTGTTTCTGTTATATGGATCGGAAATGATATAAGAGACATGGGAAGGATACAGGGAAGTTACCCTTTTACTACCGCCATTACCAGGGAGATTTATAATAAAGTTTTTGAAGATCTTGAAGTTAAATATTTCAGTGAACAGCGTCCTTCGGGAATTATTAGAATGAAAGTGTGCTCCAAAACCGGGCTTAAGCCCTCAGATAAATGTGAAAAAGCCGGTGATGTTACCACAGATATGTTTACAGTCCAAACTGCCCCAAATGACACATGCAAAGATCACGTTGAAAAAGAAATTTGTAAAGAATCAGAACTACTTGCCGGTGAATACTGCCCGGATGATGCTATTACTAAAAAAGTGTTTTTTACCGGACGATACGCAAATTATGTAGGCAATGAACCTCCTGGAAGTACCTGTGATGTCCATGACAGCGAAACAAAAGAAAAAGATACTGATGACGATGGTGATGACACTACTCAACCGCCTACAGCAACCTCTTTCTCGGCTAAATGGAGCTCTTCGCAAGAAGAAGTACAATTAGAATGGAATTCGCCGAATACTGATAACATTAAAGAATATCATCTACTGCGCGAACCCTCAGGCGGAGAAAGATTATTACTGGAAAGACTCAACAGAAATCGAACCCACTATAAAGATAAAAGTAATCTGGAAAAAGGAGTAACTTATAATTATCTCCTCTATGTAATAGATAGAGACGGAAACAAATCTGAATCGGTAAGTTCATCCGTTACCATCCCTGGTGAAGATGGTAATGAAGATGACACGGGTGATGATAACGATAATAATGATAATAACAATGAAGATAATAATGATAACAGCAATGGTGATAATGAAGAAGGGGGACGCTTCCCATCTTCGATATCTTCAAGTTTAAACGGAGTTATTATGGAAAGATAT
>PUKQ01000143.1 GCA_003550565.1 Syntrophomonadaceae bacterium | reverse complement strand
TGAAGGAGACACCTTATTAGCGTCTGAAGCAAACTTCCTTCAAGGCATGGTCTCAACTCTCTCAAATAGAATCGACTCTGCTTTATCGTTAGCACAATATGTAGAAGAGCATCAGGATACATTGTTTAGTATGGTTGAATCCCTCAACAATGTCTTCAATCTTCTAGGCAACTTTGGTATCGCTGAAGAGCATAAGATTCTCAATCCTAAAACACAACTAGGACTTGATAACTTAATGGCTGGGATGCCTGCGTTCCAAGCATTGCAAGAATTTAGCCGGGATTTGGAACTTGGAGATTTACAACACCCGAGCCAGTACCCTCCATTTATACAATGGATGATAGTAAGAAATGACCTTACTCATTTTGTGGACGCTCAAATGAGGCTCCACGAAGGAGAGATACAGGATGCAACATCAAACACTGTCCAATTCGACCAAGAAGCGTCTGATAGATCGAGGTCTTACGTAAATAACGTAGTTGTGATTGACGGAGAAGAATATAAGATTTTAGTTTATGACGGCGTTAATCGAACCGCTACTATCACCCCAGAGTTTGACACTATCCCCGAAGCAGGAACTCCTTTTTATATTGCACGTCCAGTAGTGAGACTTACTGGAAACTCTGAAGGTTTGGTTCGAAGGACTGTTCGATGGAGAGTCCCTAAAGGAAAGTATGATGTTCGAATCCGCCGTCTGTCTGAGGAAACCGACGGTGAGGAACAAGATAATATCCAATCTGAGAGCCGGGTTGCCGTAGTGCGTTCTTTTGTGAAAGGGGAACCAATTAACGTTGAAGGAATATCTCTTATAGCAATGCGGGCAAAAGCTACTGAAGACTTAGCCGGTAGAATCGATGAGTTGAATGTAGAAGTAGAGTCTATTCTTCCTGTCTGGGATGAAGGCAATTCCGAGTTTAAGGATGAAATTACATCAAACCCGGCTTGGGCTTTTTTAGATGTTCTAAAGAACCCTAAGAAGAACCACCGCCCTGTTGACGATTCTCAAATTGATTTGGACGGTATAAAAGAGTGGGCCGTAGAACTTGACAACGAAGAATTCACCCCAGAAGAGGGGGATATTCTTACAGGCAGAACTATTGGTTTGGAAATCCGGGAGGAAATGACTACAAAGCGCGCTTTACATCAAATAGCTAACATAGGCCGCGCTTCGTATCGTATTCATGGTGGCAAGCACTCGATTATACAAGATAAGCCCGACAAACTCCCTGTGACTATATTTACCCCAGACGATTATTGGGACTTCCAATGGGAACGCCCATTTGTTAGGATGCCTCATGCTATCTCAGCTAGCTTTTTGAATAAAGAGTCTAGTTATCGAAGAGACGAAATGCTTATTTTTAGAGATGGGTACTCTAAAGACGGAGCGGGTGAAACTAAAGAGGCTGTAGATATAGAGTCTCAAGAATTTACGGGGTTCACTGAACCTTTACAAGTTTTCAAGGACGCCCGTTTCGAGTTTGCGGTGGCTATTGCAAGGTCCGAGCACTTCTCTTTTTACGTCCCGCACATTCTCGTACTTCAGAAAGGAGATGTGTTCCAGTTAGTGTCTGAAACTGCTATGTTCGCTCTTGGTTCTGGGAGAATTGAGAAGGTTGTCAGGGATGGAAGTGATAACATAACTTCCATCGAAATTGATTCTTATGTTGTTTTGCCGGACGATACAATATTTGTAACAATACGCCGAAACGATGGGGTGTTGTTGACAAAAGAAGTTCTTGAATCAGACACTGAAACAACTACATTCACTTTCGAGACACCGTTTGAAGATAGTGAAGTTGAAGTAGACAGTCTTGTTGGTGTTGGCAACCCTGCTACTATGCTTTGTACTGAGATAAGGTTTGAATCAGATAACTCTTGCCGTATTTTTGCTACGCACTATGCGCCGGATGTATTTACTTCTGATGTAGACCCATTACCGGAGCATGACTCCCAAATTACCACACCCCCAGAAAGACAACTTCCATCCCCGCCGGTTTCGCAGTTTGTAGAAGGTGAGGAAGCGGCTGTACCAACATCTGTTGTAGGACCAAGCCGGACGAAAGCTGCGGCAATGATTCTGAATTTTGAACCACCACCTTCCGGTCATTTGAAACCGGAAAAACGTAAAGTTGGAGTTCTAGATGTTGAGTCTATAAGTAGTGTTGAAGACGTGATAGAACAAGTTCTTACAGGACAGTCAAACCTCGATGCGGTCGATGTTCAACGTGCTATTAATGAGATGTATGACGATAGGGACTCTTATGACTGGTATGAACTTGACCCGGAGAGGACAAGGTTTACTGTAACTAACTTGCCTTTTGGAAAAGAGCATTTGTTTGTTACGTTCTTTGTTGGTCCTGATGGACAAAGAGGCCCTGGAGGTGAATTAGATAGAGTTATGTTCTGGGGAGGTGGTAAATACTCTCATTTAGGAAGATCTCGTGTTAGAAGAACTACAGTCGATAGCCTCAAAAGGAACGGTATTGAAATTGGTTTGGAAGAAGAATTTGACGACCTTCTAGAACAGTTTATACAACATTTAGAAGACTTTGAGCTTAGGGCTCCTCTAGGGCAAGCAAATCAGACTTTGCGTTCTATTGGCGAGCACGGGTGGACTCCGACAAGCACTTTAGAAACACACGATACTCCGTTAGAAGTCCATGTAAATCATACGTTAGTTATTACCCCTCATCATTTCACAACGTTCGG
>PUKQ01000156.1 GCA_003550565.1 Syntrophomonadaceae bacterium | reverse complement strand
TTATTCGCCTCACCTTGAACAGATGTGTACCCCCCCAAAACAACCGTATCAGGCGCCTCTTGCTGCACCACCATATTTTCCACGGTTGTATTGGCTGAAACATCATCTACGCTTGCATCAGGTAATTCCTGAAATACGCATCCGGACATACTTTGTAAAACAAACAATATAATAACTAAAAACACAATACATTGGAAATATTTGCTTTGCTTCATCATATCACCTTACCTACCTTTTTAAACTACAATACCGTAAAGCATTAATTGTTGTCAATTCATAATTTTGGCACAAATCAATCCCCGGTTAATCATTCCCTAAAATATCTGCCCGTAAATACAACACACCAAATCTTGAATTTCATTACCCCGTTTATTTTCATCTTCATCAGATTATTGACCAGATTATTGCCAATGCAAGGAAAACAATAAAGGGGCTTGCATTTACTTTGCAAAACCCCCTTTTTATATAATTAGTTTCCCCTGTTTATCCCGGTTATTTGTTATCATTACGTCGAATCATGATTCCATTGGAAGGTAAAAAGAATTTTAAGCATTCCGATTGTTTGTCCGCAAAATAATCATCCACGGCTATCTTCAAGGGCAGGCAATTAGGGAAAAATCCATAATCGTCATACAATAAGATACCTCCTGGTTCCAGTAACGGCCAAAGATGCCGGGTCACTGCTTCCGCCGCCTCAAAGGTATCCACGTCAATATGCGCCAGAGAAATAGGCTCATTGACAGTATATATGGTTTCAAGAATATTGCCGTCAATGAGTTTTACTCCCGCACAATCGGCAAAACGCTGACGAATTTCCGCAAATGAAATGTTGGAAAATGTACCACCCCAGTGAGCATCTACACCAAGCCGGGGTGTGGGTAACCCTTGAAAGCTGTCGAACAAAAATAATTTTCGCGAATCATTCTGGTATTGCAGTGTTTCCCAAATAAGGCTGGCTGTTCCCCCCTCAAAAGTTCCGCATTCAACAATATCGCCGGAAAGCCGAGTTGTCTCTCTAACGGCTTGCATCAGGTTGAAAAGCCTATCGGAAGAGTTTACAGATGGGGCCCGGGCAGCAGCCTTCTCACAAATGCTGCGAGCCCATGTTTCTTGCAGGCAGGGATCATAAGCATAGGGAGTGTTCCATATTACAGGCATCGTACAAAGTGTGGGAGAAAAAATAACTTGCCGCAGGGCCTCTTCTACGAGCTCCAGCTCGGGAGGACAAATAATAAGAATTCCCTCCCTTCTCGTATAAGAAGAAAGTCTTTGGACGAATAAGTTACCGATATCGTAGCCTTGAAAAGACTCTCGCCAGTCATAGATTCCGCTTACATGCTCTCCCAAAATCCGGCACAACCACTTCATGTCTTCTCCAAAGCCCACCAATTGAAAAGGGCCATTTTTCCCACTCGCCTCAATATATTCCAACAACTGCCTGGTTTGCTCGGGGTAGTATGATTGTACACTAAAGGAACTGCGTCCCATAAAAACCTCCTCCATTATCACTTAAAAAAGTTTCATAGCTTCAAAGCATACTATTCCTGACCTATTCAAGGGGGAAATGTATCATCCTCGTACTTCTATATTCTGTTTTTTGATGCTGCTTAAATTCATAAGCAAGGCATTGGCTTCTTTCACTTACAGAAATAAATTTAATTATCGTCTCTTTTCTGATGAAGAAATATTAGCAAATAACCTGCTGGGAAGTCAAACAAAATTGCACCGGTATTTCTATGCAAGCAAATATTTTCCGCAAAGTTGCCTTTTAAGGCAGGCAATGTAACACAATATTAACATTAATGTAACATAAAAGATACATCATTGTAATATTCATGTAATTAATAGCCCTTAGAATAAGAATTGAGTTAACCCCACTTATACATAATTGATTCTAAATAGCGCAATAATTATTGCGCTATTTTTTTACCCAAAAAGCATAATAACTGTAATGACCACCAGATTAGCACCGGCACAAAATAATTATGCTTTTTAAATTAACCAAACAATGAAGGAAAAAAACTTTGTTTGATTGCCAATTAATTATACAAACGTTAAATAATCGGCTCCCAGATAAGACCTCTGCCCGAGAGGAGTAATTTAATCTTTTGATATTATGTTTAATATACCACTAAAACTGATCAGAAAGCCGGGAATAAGGAAAACAAATAAAATCACCCCAAAATGCATTTCTCCCCTCATAATAAAAGTTAAGGCAATAATTATTAAACCGGCTATTACCATTATTATCCCCCGTAAAAGCGGAAGCTTTTTGGATAAAGCTACAATAAGAAGTAATCCTCCCGCCGAAAAACCTGGCAACCCTATAATAATTAGCATTATAAACAAAGGGCGAGGAATGGGTATCCCATTCATTATAACTTCTACTAAAGAAAAAATAATTATATAGGCCCCAAAACTCATAATAATTAAACTCCCGATTCCCCCCGTAAGCTTATTCAAATTATTTTTATTTGCAAGATTAAACCTTTTAATAATTGACATTTACCTTTGCACCTCAATTTCCCCCATATAATCGGCACCCAGTTTTTCAAGCATTTTTGCCAGTATGATCCGGTGGCAAAATGCGTCGGCAGAGCAAAAGCAAACTAACACCACTTTATTTCGTTTTAATAACCTGCCCCATTCCTCCCTGTTTTCCAAATAAGATTTACGCATTTTCTCCACATATCTTTTAGTGTACTCTTCCTGTGACATGATTCCTTTTTTAGACTTCATGACCATTTCCCAAGTGGGCGCAAACGCTTTATTACCGGTTTTAACCGTGATATCTAATCGATGGGGCCCCTTATAAGAATAGTGGGAAGTATAGACATGCATAAATTTCTCCCTTTAATCAAATTTTAACTAAACCTCAAATTATATTTATGCTCCACATACATATGCAGTCAGCAGACTATTTTTAAGCCTTCTACGCTTCTTGCTTTCGAAATTTTAAATTTTCTTTAGTAAAAGTCTACCATTAATTAATCATACCGCAAGTTTTTTAATGTTAAGCTTGCGCACTTATTAAGTTAAACCCGGTAGATCAACCGCAAGAATGGATAAAAAGTTAGTTGAAAAACAATAAGAATTTAGTTTACCGCTTTGCTTTTTTCCAAAAAAATAATCAAATTTAAAATTAATTGTCAATATTTGCAGGAATATCAATTTTTACGTTGAACAGTAATACTATAAATCTATACAAGGAGGTTGATTATAGTTGAATAAGTCAGATCTGGTAAACAAGATTGCCAGCAAGACAGGGCTCACGAAGAAAGATTCCGACAAAGCTTTAAACGCAACTCTGGAAGCCATCTCTCAAGCCCTGAAGAAGAAGGAGAAGGTGCAATTGGTGGGGTTTGGTACTTTTGAAACCAGAAAGCGCGCTGCCAGAAAGGGAAGAAACCCGGCAACGGGCAAAGAAATGAAGATCCCGGCATCTACTGTTCCTGCATTTAAGCCGGGCAAAGCATTAAAAGAAAAAGTTAAATAAACACTTCACGCTGCCATTCATGAAAACAATATTTGAAGCATTTAAAGCTTTAAATTCAATAATATAAATGATAATAAACGGTGTAAGCAATATTTATTTATTTGTACCGGTTGGGGGTACAGGGATAACCTTACCCCCAACTTTTTTTGCACTGAAAGGATAAACAGGCCTCAAAAAAGAAATTGTTATTTGCCGTAAAATTTGTTTTTAGAATAACCTGAACAAAGGGTGGATTAATTTGTTAATTAGTTACCTTTTATATTTTATACAAGCTTTTTTTATAATGCTGGGCAACATCCTGAAAAAAGGAATACGTCCTCCGGATTACGTTGTTTTTACCATTGAAGGCTCTTATCCCGATCTGCGAGAAATCCCGGAAAGTTTTTTACAAAAAAAGTTAAGAGGCCGGGTAAAAAGCTTGCAGGAGCTGGAATATGATTTCCAACTAATAGCAAAAAAACCTCGTGTAAAAGGCATTATACTGCATGTGGGCAATCTTTCTATGCCTCTTTCTAAAATACAATCACTGGCCCAAATGCTTCAGGACTTTCAAACCAGCGGTAAAGAAGTAATTACCTGGGCAACCGGCTACGATACTTACAGCTATTACCTGGCCACGGCGGCAAATCGCATCTTGATTCAAGAAGGTGGTGTCATAGGTACCCTTGGTTTCGCCCATCGGCAAGTGCACATGAAAAATGCCCTTGACTGGTGCGGCATTGAATTAGATGTCGTGCGAATAAGCCCTTATAAATCCGCGCTGGAACAGCTCACGCACTCAGAGATGTCGGAAGAAGCCCGGGAAATGATTAATTGGATAATGGATTCCCACTATCAACAATTTTCAAGAGCAATTAGCCGTGAGCGCAATTTGGAAAAAGAAAATGTTACTGATTTTATTGAAAAAACCCCTCTCCATGGAGAAAAAGCATTAGAAGCAGGGGCTTTAGACAGCGTAGTAAACTTTGAAAATCTCCCCTCTTTTCTGGGTAACGGTGGAAAACCCGCCCGCCTTGCCAGCTGGGATGAATGCAGTAAAATCTTCACCCGTCCTATACCTCCTCCGCCCGGAAAATATATTGCTGTGTTGAGGGTGCAAGGCAATATTGTTGACGGAAAAAGCCAGCGGCCTCCCGGCCGGCCGCCTTTTTCCATCCCTTTTATATTTAATGATCAAACCGGTAATTTGAGTTTTGTTCAACAAGCTCACCGCATCCTTAAAGATAAAAAAGCCAAAGGTGTTTTGCTTTACATAGATTCCGGTGGTGGCTCGGCAGCTTCCTCAGAAGCCATTAATTCTTCTTTACAAAAAATTGCCTCCCAAAAACCTGTTGTAGCTATGATGAGCTCGGTTGCGGGTTCAGGGGGCTATTATGTAGCTGCTCCTGCTTCATATATCGTAGCCCAACCTGCCACTATTACCGGTTCCATAGGGGTAATCACAGCCAAGGTGGTAAATTCCCGATTGTTAGAGCGTCTTCTTTTAAACCGGGAAACCATTCAGCGCGGGAAAAAAGACCTGTTTGATTCTCCCGAAGCACCCTTTACGGAAGAAGAAAGAAAAAAAGCATGGGAATTTATCAGCCAAATTTACGCGCTTTTTATCAAGCGAGTTGCTGATAATCGAAAAATTAATCCCGAAGATGTTCATCACATGGGAGAAGGAAGAGTATGGACCGGCGAACAGGCTTATGAGCGCGGCCTGGTCGATGAATTGGGCGGCTTAAAAACCGCACTTAACAAACTATGCAGTCTCGCAAACCTTCCTGCCAATACCCCTCTTGTGGAAATACCTCTCCCCAAGCGGGAAACAGCTCCCTCGGATGCCTCAATGGCCTTAATTAATTATGCTTTTCATAATATGGCCCAGCTTGGAGACAATCAGGCCCTCCTCATCGATCCTCTTTTTTTCTTTACAAATACCTCTGCATAAAACTTACATCATATCAAACAATAAATCTTCAAATCTTCAACAATTGAAAAAAATAATTTAAATAAATCTTGGGTTCATGCTGTCTGAAATAGATAAAAGTTCATCAATAACTGCTAATACTGCACAACCTTTTTGCTCAGACTTCCACCAGGCACATTCGTTCTCCATGCAATAAACTTTGTGTAGCTGCGCTTCCCCATTTTCATAAAAAAATTTGCTCATATGCGGACATACTTTACCAGCCAATAAGCCACCTCCTCCCTTCCCAACCAAGCGCATTAACATTGGCAATTTCTTCCCACAATTCGCTTACAGGAACATTTTACCATATCTAACAATTAGACTTTTACCATGATTATATATAATTTTTTTCAACATTTTTATAGCTTTTCATTCTACTTAATAGTTGTTATTTCCTCCTTTTTATCGGGAAAATTAATGATATTTAATCTTAATATAGATTATTCATACCTTTAAGCCTTTAAGGCTGCTCAAACAGGTCCACAAATTCTTTTAAAGTTAATAAACGCCAATCTTCTACCTGAATTTTTCCCAAGGCCATAGCTGCTACAGGACTGGTTGTTCCGGCAGCCAATTCTTTCCAGGCATCCTCTTCTACATTAACGACCAGATCTGCATCCGGTATTTCTTCTCGCTTGAGTTCGGCCACTCCCCGCCGCACGATTAAAGAAAATACCTCGCCGGTATCAGTAATGTTAAAAGTAGCCGAAATTTCTTTGTCAGCACTGGCTTCAGGGTTTAGTTGAATTGCCATAGCTCTAAAAAATTCATCAATAGGGACATTGCGCGCTGCTTCTGCGCTGATTTCAAATTGGCCCAGTTCGATTTTTCCTGCCAATTCCAACGCCTGGCTAAAATAATAATTTCGGGCATTAGTGTTATAAGTAGCTTCGCCCAATTTTAATAAAGCCTCTATCTTAATTTCCCTACCCCTTTCACTTTTCGAATCCACGTGCAGGATCATCTGCGCCAGTTCCGCCGCCCACTGGTATTCCTGCTCTTCCAAAGCTTTTTCCGCCTCTACAAGCATCTTTTCCGTGCCCCCTACCATTTCGCATATATTATCTGCCCTTTCCCATTCAGGTAGAGGGTCAAGGTTAACTGCGTTGCCGTCAAACCATCCCAGATAACGGTCATAGATAGATCTGACGGAGAATGATATTTGCCCGTATAATTCCCTGGTTTCCGGATGTTTGGCTAAGTGAGGCGGCAGCTCAATTTCTGCAGCCAGCTCATCCCGGGTTTTACCCTCATTCATTCCCCGTACCACAGCATCATGAATGTATTGTATTGAATCCCGGTAAACCGTGAGCAATTCTTCTATGCGTTCTCTCCCCCGCACCGGTTCTGCATGGCTGGGAACCAGGGAATCAGCATCCAGGTCCCGCATCATATCCAAAGAAAGGTACCAATCAGTAACATCCCGCGGAGCCGATCCCCGAATGGTATAGAGATTGGGGAAAGCCGGATAGTAGTTGTCCCCGGGAAACAAAACCTTTTCATCCGGCATCCACACCAGCAGCTGATCCTCCGTTTCTCCCGGGGCATGTTTTAGCAGCAGGTTTCTTCCCCCTATTTCCAGGCTCAATTGCTCGTCAAATAATTTTGTAGGTTCAACATAAGCGGGGACGTCATGGTGATCAAAACGCATAACCGGCCCGATCCCGTGGGTAATAACGTATCCTTCAGGCAACTTGGAGCCAAACTGCCTCATTCCCCTTGTATTAAACACATCCCGTAACAACACCTGTTCACTAAAAAAATCATAATGCGCTTCCTGGGCATAAACATCAAATTCCGCCGCCCTGTCTTCGGCAAAAACAGGAGAACCATAAATATGGTCGGGATGAGCATGCGTATAAATTATTGCCCTTGTGGGCGCATCGGTAATCTCTTCCAGATCTTCTTTTATTTCTCCTGCAGCTTCCACACATTCCGTGGTGTCAATAATGATGTTGCCTTCTTCACTCTCAATAACAATAACATTTGCCAGAGCATAGCCAATGGCCACATGAATTCCTTCCGTTACTTTTTCAATTCTTTTTTCAAAGCGTTCCTTTTGTTCGGTTAAAACCTCTTGCGGTTCTCCCGGTTCCGGCAGTTCTACTGTTACTTCTTCATCAGGGGTAAAAATACTCCTAAAAAGCACTACTCCCACCACCAAAAGCAAAACAACACCCAAAACAATGAACAACCACTTTTTCAAAACTGATCACTCCATTTATCATTTATTTTAGTAGCTACTTGTTAGTAACTACCCGGGTCAAGATAAGATCCAGAAAGGCAGTCTGTGCCGTGAAGACGTTTCGAGCATCCTCGAAGCAAAGCCTAGAACTAACCTGTAATGGAAAAAATATTTCATTTTTCATATCTAAAGTTTTGGATAGCAATTTTGAAAAACTTGAAAGGCCGATTATTAAGGCTTTTTGCCAAAGTGAACAAATGATATTATAGCCCGGCAACCATCCGGATAATAAAGCTTTGCCTCCCAAAAGATTAACCATATCCATTGAGAGACAAAGCCTCAAGACAACAGGCTTTATGTAGAAAACCCCAAAAAGCATCATCTAAGTTTGAAAATACCCGCTATACCGGCAGGCTATCCACCAGCCCTACTACATACCTTAGTATTATTACGGCGTCCAAAACATCCACTTTTTCATCTTCATTAACATCTGCCGCTAATTTCTGCTCTTCCGTGAAATCAGTGGAACCCACCACATAATTTAAAACTGCAAGGGTATCTTGAATGCCAACTTTACCATCGCCTGTCACATCACCGCTGCCGGGTCCACCCGGCGTAGTATCTATAACTTCAATCTTTAAAGTAGCATCAGCTCCTTCATCAAATTTGATAGTAAATACCAGTTCCTCGCCTTCTGCAAAAGTTTGTAAGAAACCGGCGCTGATTGTCAGTGTACTGTCTTCAACCCACCAATCTGCTTTCCCTATGCCTTCGCCGGTCACTTCTTCTACTTTACTGGCAATGTTCCAATTAATAGTAGTTTTTACGTCTTCTTTGTAATAGAGGTCATATATAGCTTCCGCAGGGTCAATAATCGCTTTTTCAACTATATCTACCTCTAAAACGGCATTTTCCCCTACATCAAAGCTAATATCAAACTTCAGTTTATCGCCTATATCGAAATCTTCAAAGAAATCAGCCTCTATAATCAACGTAGCTGTTTCTTCGTCTACTTCTTCCACCGCCCAATCTGCTTCTTCTATGCCTTCCCCGGTAACTTCTTCTACTTCACTGGCATCGTTCCAGGTAATGGTGGTCTGCACATCCGCAGGATCATACAGGGTAAATAATGTTTCCGTAGGGTCTATAATCGCATGATGGGGTTCGGTGTCTATAATATTAACCTCTAAAGCGGCATCTCCGCCTTTATCAAAGCTGATGGTAAATTCCAGTGCATCGCCTTTTTCGAAACCTTGCAAAAAATCGGCGCTAATTGACAGTGTACTATTATCAACCCACCAATCTCCTTCTTCTAAGTCTTCCCCGGTTACTTTTTCTACTTTATTGGCATCGTTCCAGGTAATGGTGGTCTGCACATCCGCAGGATCATACAGGTCAAATTCCGTTTCCGTGGGATAAATCTGTGCATACGTGGTATCTAAAACATTTACTCTAAATTTGATCGCGGGCCCCGCATCAAAGATAAGGTCAAACTCCAGCTCGGTGCCTGCCTCAAAATTTTCAATAAAGTCGGTACATATACTCAGCGTATCGCCGTCCAAATCCCAATCATCTTCCTCAATTCCCTCCCCGGTGACATCTAATAGTTCTTCGGTTTCGTTCCAATCAATTTCAGTGCTTACATCTGCGGGAGGATCATCAATAAAATAATCTACTTCGGTAGGATCTATGCTCGCACATTTTTGACCAAAATACGTAACATCTACTCCCTCATCTTCCAAGCTTTCGATTATTTGCATTGATTCACTGCCTTCGCTTGTATCAATATAATTTTCTTGCAGGTAGAGGTAATGCAAGTTAACCGCATGCTCCAGGCCCTTTATATAGTAAATCCCCATATTATTAGCCCATAATATACCTGTCATCCCTTCCAGATCACTAACCGTTATCTGGTACCCTTCTTCTTCGTCCAGCTTATCCAATATTGCTTGCTCCAAATTTTCATCCGGGATCTCTACCACCTCATTGGAGTTTTCCTGCACCTCTTCCGTAGGCAAACTTTGCGCTTCTGCGCCGAAATAATACTGGGGCCAAAGAAGTATTCCCACTAAAAATAATATTAGTGCCGGCTTGAACAACCCCCCGGTTCCAACCAAGAAGCTGCTCAGTCCTTTACTTTTCAAGGCCATTGCATCTAACCTTCCTTTCATGGGAGTTATTGCTCTTCACCAATGTTCTCCTGGCTTTTAATGCGCATGCCACTATTCCTACCTCTCAGGATTGTTTTAATATGTACGATAATGCTTGTAACCAGGGCACCCCCAAGATATCTTGACCAAAAGAACATAGTTCTCAAAAAGCTTAGGATAGTCAACTAAGAGCTTTCATAATCCCCCACCTATCAGGGTGGGGGATTATGACTATAATTATTAACTTAAGAACTGAGTTCACCCACGGTGAACTTTTGCGTGTCTATCAAACACCGACAGCGCAATTACATCCTGCCAAAACCGTGAACGCTACCAGTAAAACTGAAAAAGGAATTAATCGCCACATAAAAAAACCCCATTTACTTTTTTTTTTATTATAACATATTAAAGACTCTTGGAAAGTAAAATTCGCCATAATATTCAACAAAGTGTTATAATTTTATTAATCATGGTTTAAGATGCCACTTCTGAGGCATAAACCCGTATTTACTAATTAACAAGAAGGATGGACAAATATGCCCGCCATACCAAGGTACAGATTTCCGAATAACTTTACATGGGGCGCCGCAACCAGTGCTTATCAGATTGAAGGCGCCTGGCAAGAAGACGGTAAGGGAGAATCCATATGGGATCTTTTTTCCCATAATCCGGGTAAAATAATGAATGGGGAAACCGGGAATGTCTCCTGCAATCATTATCATTATTACCGGGAAGATGTTTCCCATATGGCTCGGATGGGGCTAAATGCTTATCGTTTTTCAGTGTCATGGCCCCGTGTCTTCCCTGAGGGAAAATCAAAGCCCAATCCCCGGGGATTAGATTTTTACCGCCGCCTTGTAGAAGAACTGCACCAGAATAACATTCAACCGGTTATCACCCTTCATCATTGGGATTTGCCTCAATCACTTCAAGAAAAATACAACGGCTGGGCATCCCGGGATACAGCCATGTATTTCGGTGAATACTCTGCTTACATGTTCGAAAACCTTGAATGTGAAAACCCGTTATGGATTACTATAAACGAACCATGGGTGTTTGCTTTCATGGGCCATGCCTTTGGCCTCCATGCTCCGGGGGTGGTCGATATGGAAACAGCCATCAATGCGGCGCATCATTTATTGCTTGCTCACGGCCAAGCGGTAACAGCATTCCGGGATTTATCTTCCGGGGAAGGTCAAATCGGCATCGCCCTCGATCTCTCACAAGTCCACCCCGCATCAAACAGTGATGCAGACATAAATACTGCCAGGCGTTTGGATGGCATTAAAAACCGATTTTTTCTTGACCCGGTTTTACAAGGCAATTATCCGGCTGACATTTGGGATTTCTACTCTGATCACTTTAAAATGCCTGAAGTTAAGCCTGCTGATATGAAATTAATCTCCCGGTCAATAGATTTTTTAGGGATAAACAACTATACACGGCATCTGGTCCAAGCCGGCAGTGCAGAAGACGATTTCATCGGTAATATAATAAATCCTCCCGAAAAAGAATATACGGAGATGGGCTGGGAAGTTTATCCCCCGGGTATTTACGAATTACTTACCAGAATTACAGAGGAGTATGGCAAAATGCCGCTTTATGTCACTGAAAACGGAGCCGCTTTTTATGATGAGTTTGATGCCGAAGGCAACATTAATGATGAAGCGCGAATTAACTTCTTGCGAGATTACATTAAACAATGCCGACATGCCCTGGAAGAAGGTGCTGACCTGCGGGGATACTTTGTATGGTCACTGCTGGATAATTTCGAATGGAGTTACGGATACAGTAAACGCTTCGGATTAATCTACGTGGATTTTTTAACAGAAAAAAGGGTGTGGAAAAAGAGCGCATATTGGTATCAAAATGTTATTGCAAACAATGGGATTTAGTTTTTTACAAAATCACCCTCCCGGCAATGGTAAACATTGACAATTAGTTGCTCCCCGACTCTATTAATTTTTTTCATCACCATATGATCGAGGAGTTACAAATATGATAATATTTAAAAGGAACAAGGTAAAAATTCCAATTTTTTAAGGATAAAACATAATGGAAACAAATCAAAAACCCATAATTAAAGTCTCAAACTTAACCAAAAAATATGGAAGCCTTACAGCAGTGGACAATATTTCTTTCACCGTAGAAGCAGGTGAAGTTTTCGCTTTCCTGGGGCCCAACGGTGCCGGCAAAACCACTGTCATTAAAATGTTAACTACCTTGCTCGACCCCACTAACGGAAGTATCTTACTCAATGGTTATAACACCGTTCAAGAACAAAGAGCTGTGCGCAGCTCTTTCGGTATTGTTTTTCAAGATCCCAGCCTTGATGACGTCCTCACTGCCTACGAAAACATGTATTTTCATGCCATGCTTTACAAAATTCCTAAAAATATAAGGCAAGAACGCATCAGAAATCTCCTTGAACTGGTACAACTCTGGAATCGCAAAAATGAACAGGTAAAAAAATTCTCCGGAGGCATGAAACGGAGGCTGGAAATTGCCAGGGGGCTTCTTCACCTTCCATATATCCTTTTCCTTGACGAACCCACCCTGGGGCTGGATCCCCAAACCCGTAATCTCATTTGGGAATACATCCACGATTTAAACAAACAAGAAAAAACAACTATTTGCCTAACTACTCATATTATGGAAGAAGCGGAACGAATGGCAGATACCGTGGCCATAATCGATGAAGGCAAAATTATAAAAATGGGCTCACCCCAACAGCTATGTGAGCATAC
>PUKQ01000197.1 GCA_003550565.1 Syntrophomonadaceae bacterium | reverse complement strand
TGGAGATTGATGGCCGGGGACGCTTATTTATTTTAAAAAAGGCAAAAGAACCGTCCCCTTGCCTTTGTGGAGATTGATGGCCGGGGACGCTTATTTATTTTAAAAAAGGCAAAAGAACCGTCCCCTTGCCTTTGTTTTAAAAAAGGCAAAAGAACCGTCCCCTTGCCTTTGAAAAGACAGAGGAACCGTCCCCTTGCCTTTCACGAGAGGAGGGCTAATATGGCCGGGGAAGCATTGCTGATTATAACTTATGATGTGGGAACCACCGGGATGAAAACTTGCCTGTTTGAAATTGGGAAGGAAATAAAACTGCTGGATTCGGAGATGGCCGAATACGGGCTTTATATCCTGGAAGGAGGCGGAGCGGAACAGGACCCGGAAGAGTGGTGGCAGGCAATGTGTGAGTCTACCCGCCGGCTTTTAGGGAAAACGGGAACTGATCCCCGCTCAATTGCCGGCATTTCCTTCTGTTCCCAGCTGCAGGGTTTGGTGCTGGTGGACGAGGAAGGTCGGCCGGTGCGGCGCATGATGAGCTACATGGATCAGCGGGCCAGGCAGGTGATGCATGAGCATATGTCCCACGGTTTACAATTCTCCGGGGTAAATGTTTTTAAATTATTAAAATCAATCCGGGAGACGGGGGCGGTTTCAGCCAGCGCCAAGGATCCGGTTTGGAAGTATAAGTGGGTGGAAAAGCATGAACCGGAGAACTTCCGACGCACCCATAAATGGCTTGATGTGAAGGAGTTCCTGATTCTCCGCAGCACCGGCGAGTTTATAAGGACGGAAGATTCTGCTTTTGCCTCCCTCCTCTACAATATCCGGGAAGGCCAAAAGGGTTGGAGCCGCGCAGTATGTGATATGATCGGTGTTAATATGGAACACCTTCCCCCCATCATTAAATCGGTGGATAAAGCCGGTGAAATAACGACTTCAGCTGCACCGGAACTGGGCTTGCCCGTGGGAACGCCTGTTTTTGGGGGAGGTGGGGATTCATCCCTGATAGGAGTGGGCGCCGGGGCGGTGGAACCCGGGGATACCCATATTTATGCGGGAACTTCCGGTTGGGTTTCTACGGTGGTGGAAAAGCCTGTCTTGGACCCCACGGCCATGATTGCGGCTATTGTCGGCGCCCAACCCGGGAAGTTCAACTATTTCGCCGAGATGGAAACAGCGGGAAAATGCCTGGAGTGGGTGAAAGATAACCTGGCCCTAGATGAAATCGGTATTTACATGCAAAAGACGCTGGTTAACGAATCCAGGGAATCATTGTATGCCAGCCTTTATGATTTTATAATGGAGATGGTGGCTAGTGTGCCTGCAGGCGCGGGCGGCGTTATCTTTACTCCCTGGCTGCACGGCAACCGTTGCCCCTTTGAGGATTCTTACGCCAGAGGGATGTTTTTCAATATCAGCCTGGAGACCGGCAAGCTGGAAATGATGCGGGCAGTTTTGGAAGGAGTTTGTTTCCACCTTCGCTGGATGCTGGAGGCGCATGAAAAAAAGGTTAAAGCTTCCGAAGTTTTGCGTTTTGTGGGGGGAGGCGCCTTGTCGGATGTAACCTCCCAGGCGTTAGCTGATATAACGGGTAGACCGGTGGAGACGGTAGATAACAGCCAAAATGTAGGCGCGGTAGGAGCAGCCATTGTGGTGGGCGTCGGCCTCGGTATTTTGGATTCTTTTGAAACAGCCAAAGAATTTGTATCCGTAAAAAAGAAATTTTCTCCCGACCCACAGCACAAGGAAACCTACGACCGCAACTACCGGGTCTTCAAAAACCTTTACCCAAACAACCAAAAAAACTTTAAACAACTAAACGAATAAAAAAAGTAAAAAAAAGGTGTCAGGCCTTGACATTGACACAAAAAAAGAATTCAGAAAATTTCAGGCCTAAATTGTTTTTTTATGTCAAGAAAGGCGCCTGACACCAAAATATTGACATACCGGAGCAATTCTGAATAATCAGAAAAAAGGTGTCGGTCCTTGACATTGACACAGGGGGTGTGGTGTTGTCTAAGCGAAGCCTGACCGTGGATTTGCACCCTATATACAACCAGGGAGGGGAAATTGACGCAGAGCTGGAAAGTGCCATGCAGGAAGCAGAGGAGAAGAAGCTTAAAGAAGTGGAGATTATTTGCGGCAAGGGAAGCGGACAGCTTAAAAAGCGGGTTTTGCGCTTTCTGGATCGGGAAGATGTCCGGGAAAAGTACCACCGCCTAAAAAAGGATCCTAAAAATTCGGGGAGGGTTTTTGTTTATTTTCGATGGAAGTAGAAAAAGAAGTAGAAAAACCGGTAGAATTAGAAGAGGTGGAGATAGAAGATAAAGCAGTAATTGAAGCGGCGGCAAAACCGGATTCATAGGATGTAGAATTAAGGATAGAGGAGGAAATAGAGGTTTCAGAAATTGAAATAGCGGTAGGGTAGAATTAGAGGAGGTGGAGATAGAAGATAAAGCAGTAATTGAAGCGGCGGCGAAACCGGATTCATAGGATGTAGAATTAAGGATAGAGGAGGAAATAGAGGTTTTAGAAATTGAAATAACGGTAGGGTAGAAGTAGAAGAGGTGGAGATAGAAGATAAAGCAGTAATAGAAGCAGCGGCAGAACCGGATTCATAGGATGTAGAAATAGATGTAAAAATAGGGGTAGAAGTAGTGCCGGCAGGTGAAATTTTTCTGATAAGACAAACTTGCCAAACTATTTAAAAAACAGTTTTTTTTAGAGCTTATGCAGGGATTAATATTTTCATTAGCGAATACATTACTAGGTTAAGTACTTACTGAATGTATGTACTACTTACATATAAATACAAAATTAAATTAAGGAGGAGATTAAGTTATCATGAGTGACAAGGAATTGGCAAAGAAAGGCGGAGGTTTTCTTTTCACCAAAGTAGAACCGGAAGATATTTTTACCCCCGAAGATCTTGATGAGATGCATCTTATGGTGAAGAAAACGTGTGAGGATTTTGGGTTAAACAAAATTTATCCCCAAACTGAGGAAATTGAAGCGAAAAATGATGAAGTTATTTTGGGTTTATTGCGCGAAGCAGGAGAGCTTGGCCTTACCGGAGTTGACATTCCGGAAGAATATGGAGGAGACGAAGCCGATAAAATGACTTCGGTCCTGGTTACGGAAGCGCTTACCTATTCCGGCTCTTTCTCCACTGCTTTCGGAGCCCATACCGGGATTGGCTCTATGCCTATTATTTACTTCGGTAACAAAGATCAAAAAGAACGTTACCTGCCTCAACTGGCTACGGTAGAAAAAATTGCGGCTTATGCCCTCACTGAGCCGGAAGCCGGATCTGACGCAATGAATTCTAAAACCACGGCAGTTCTTTCCGACGACGGCAAATATTACATCCTCAACGGCGCCAAGCAGTATATCACCAATGCTGCCTGGGCAGATATTATCATTGTATATGCCAAAGTAGACGGCGAAAAATTTACTGCTTTTATTGTGGAAAAAGGCGACGGGGTCTCCATTGACCCGGAAGAGAAAAAGATGGGCATTAAAGGTTCATCCACCTGCAGCGTGATTCTGGAAGATTGCCATGTTCCGGTAGAAAATGTCCTGGGCGAAGTAGGCAAGGGCCACCACATTGCTTTCAATATTTTAAATATCGGACGCTATAAATTGGCTGCCGGCGCTCTCGGCGGCTCAAAGAAAGCTCTCGCCGTTTCCATCGATTACGCGCTGCAGCGGGAGCAGTTTAAACAGCCTATTGCCCAGTTTAACCTGATTAAAGGAAAAGTAGCAGATATGGTTATCAAGGCATATGCTATAGAAAGCATGCTCTATCGCACTGCCGGGCTTTTAGAAGAAAAGATGAGCGAAGTGGATATGAATGAAGAAGGCGCTAACCAAAAGGTAAGGGATGCTATCAGGGAATATTCCATTGAATGTTCCATGAACAAAGTTTATGGCTCGGAAGGCATGGACTTTGTTGTTGATGAAGCCGTGCAAATCCACGGCGGATATGGTTATGACGAGGAGTATCCGGTAGAGAGGATGTACCGCGACAGCCGTATCAACCGCATATTTGAAGGAACCAACGAAGTTAACCGGATGCTGGTTCCGGGAACACTCCTTCCCAAAGGCATGCAGGGCGAACTTCCCTTTATGGATGCCGTATTTGGCTTGAAGGATGAGATAGAAAAGATCAAAGAGCAGTCCGTTCCTCCCGAATCCCCGGACAAAGAAGAGTTTATTATTGACTGCATGAAAAAACTCGTCCTTTTAGCTATGGGTAATGCGGGGCGTAAATTTGAGCAGGAAATCGAAAAAGAACAGGAAATATTGGCCGCTCTGGCTGATATGTGCATAGAAATTTTTGCTGCTGAAAGCGCGCTGCTGCGGGCTCAAAAAATTAAGGCTAACAGCGGCGAAGATGCGGCGAAGCTACCCATGATGATGACCCAGATTTTGGTTAGTGAAATGGTACCCAAGCTTCAGGCCTGGGCAAAAGAAATTATTGCGGCTACTTTTGATACAGAAAAAGCGGCTAAAACAGAAGCCAACATTGATTTACTTTGCCGGACTCATCCGGTCAACATTTACGGCCTGAAGAGGGAAATTGCTGAGGAAGCTTATAACGAAAGAGGTTACTTCCTGGAGAGAAGGTAAGGTGCCACAAGGCAAACAGTGTTTTTGGGGCAAATTAAGTGTGGCAATAAGTAATATAGGGTAAATATAATAGGTGGGGGTAGCATGGGAGAGTGCTACCCCTTCTTTATCTTTTCGCCTGTTTTTATATGCTAAAAGGGGACTCTTAACTGAATTATTAACCGGATCTTCTAAAAAAAAGGGAATATTATTAAATTCGTAGAATTGCTCAGTAGAATTGTTCAGTGGTACAATTATACATTTACTCATTTTTTTAATCAGGTTTTTCCTTAATCAGGTATTATCCTGAAGTGAGTAGTTACGATAAAGCAAAGCAGAAAGCCCAGTGTTTTAGCTGTGGGAGTATGTCAACATAATTAATCGGGTGATTAAGCCTTCTCGCAAGCGCATAAAGTCTGATTGATTGCTTAATTATTTAATTATTTCGAAGCAAGGAGGAAAAATGATGGAAAAAGTTTACGTAGTAGGCGCGGCCAGAACTCCGGTGGGCAGTTTCGGCGGGGCCCTCAAAGATGTGAATGCAGTAGAGCTTGGGCGTATAGCTATTGCCGAATCATTGCAAAGGGCAGGGGTTGAGGCGTCTGAGGTGGAGGAAGTCATTCTGGGAAATGTTTTGCAGGCAGGGCTGGGTCAAAACCCGGCACGCCAGGCGGCAATAAATGCCGGTATTCCCGTAGAAGTGCCGGAAACCACCATCAATAAGGTTTGTGGGTCCGGTTTAAAGGCTATTGCCATGGGAGCACAGTCCATTATGCTGGGGGATGCTGATTTAATAGTAGCCGGCGGCACAGAAAGTATGAGCCAGGCCCCCTACCTGGTGCCGGCAGCGCGCTGGGGCGGACGCATGGGAGATTTAAAGATGGTGGATTCCATGATTAAAGACGGGCTCTGGTGCGCTTTTGGCAATTATCATATGGGGATAACGGCGGAAAATGTTGCCGAGGATTATGGAATCACCCGGGAAGAACAGGATAGTTTTGCCGTAAACAGCCAGGAAAAAGCAATTGCCGCCATTGATGCGGGAAGGTTTCAAGAAGAAATTGTGCCGGTGACGGTACCCCGCAAAAAAGGTGAAGATATCACCGTAGATACCGATGAGCATCCCCGCCGGGGAACCACGCTGGAGAAGATGGCCGCGCTGCCCCCTGCTTTTAAAAAGGAGGGAGGGACCGTTACTGCCGGAAATGCATCGGGCATTAACGACGGCGCCGCAGTTGTAGTGCTGGCTTCGGCTTCCGGGGTAGAAAAGCTTGGGTTGACTCCCATAGTAGAGATAGCTAACTATGCTTCCGCGGGAGTGGAGCCCCGGATAATGGGAACGGGGCCGATTTCTGCCTGCCGCCGCCTGTTTGAAAAGGCAGGCATAACTGCCGATGATGTGGATCTCTTCGAGCTGAACGAAGCCTTTGCTTCCCAGGCTATCAGCGTAATGCGTGATTTGAATGTTAATCCCGAAATAACCAACGTTAACGGGGGGGCTATTGCGCTGGGACACCCCATAGGCGCCAGCGGCGCCCGCATCTTTATCACCCTCATCCATGAAATGTCCAAAAGGAAGAGCAAAACGGGGGTGGCTTCACTTTGCATCGGAGGCGGACAGGGTGTTGCTTCTCTGGTGAGGGCACCTTAAATAAAGGATCTTGAATTCTGAAATAAATGCCCTTAAATTAATTTCCGATGATTAAACAGCAATCCTAAAAATATGCCGTGGAAGTAATTTGCGACGATTACATGTTGCTGATAGGGGCTGTAATTATTGCCAATAATTACCGCTCACAAGCATTGATAATTATAAAGCAGTTAGTTATTGAACAATCAAATAACAGAAGTATCTTGGGGTATGATATAATATTTAGAAACAGGATATAGTTAACATAACTTATATATACGATAACGGGGTGTAAATGTGAGTTTTCGGCAAGATTATTTACGTTCTCTGCCGGCGGTGGATGTGCTATTACAGGAGGAACCGCTGAAAGAGCTTGCGGAAAGGCTGCCGCGGAAATTAATCCTTCAATCTGCACAGGAGGTTATTGATTCTTATCGCCGCTGCATCATGGATGCTGAAACTGCAGCCGACCTGGAAAGTTTAAAAATTGTGCCTGCGGAGTTGGCGGCGGAAGCAGCATTAAAGGCCGAATCTCATGCGGGAACCAGCTTGCGCGCGGTCATTAATGCCACCGGGACAATACTGCATACCAACCTCGGGCGGGCCCCGCTTCCCCAGTGTGCCGTTGATGCCCTGGCCGACACGGCCGGAACTTACTGCAACCTGGAATATTCGCTGGAAACAGGCGAAAGGGATTCGCGCATGGCGCATCTGGAAGAGTTGTTGTGTGAACTCACCGGGGCGGAAGATGCCCTGGTGGTAAATAATAACGCTGCGGCCGTGTTCCTGGTGCTAAATACTCTGGCTTCCGGCGGTGAGGTGATTGTGTCTCGCGGGCAGCTGGTGGAGATAGGCGGTTCTTTTCGCATCCCTGATGTTATGAGTGCCAGTGGCGCCCGTCTGGTTGAAGTGGGCACAACTAACAAGTGTTATCGCGGTGATTATGAAGCGGCCATAAATGAGCATACGGCTTTACTGCTTAAGGTGCACACCAGCAACTACCGTATTATGGGATTTACCCGTGAAGTAGAACGGGGGGATATGGTGGAACTGGGCCGCCGCGCCGGAATTTCAGTTATGGAAGATTTGGGAAGTGGAACCCTGCTTGATCTTGCTTCCCCCGAATTGCCTTCGGAGCCAACGGTGCCGGAGTGCCTGGATGCCGGCGTATCTGTAGTTACTTTTAGCGGAGACAAACTGCTGGGTGGCCCCCAGGCGGGAATTATTTTGGGAAAGAAGAAAATCATCGATGAGCTGCACCGTAACCAAATTTTAAGGGCTTTACGGGTGGACAAACTAACTATTGCCGCCCTGGAAAATACTCTGCGCCTCTATTTTGATCCTCACACCGCCCTGGCAGAAGTTCCCGTGCTGAGAATGCTGAAGCGGGAAAAAGAAGATTTAAAGCGCCAGGCCACTGAATTACAGCGCCTTTTGCAAAATGAACTGCAGCATCAGCAGGGAGAATGGGAAGTAACGGAAGGAACTTCTACCGTGGGAGGCGGGGCGTTTCCCCTGGCCGAACTTCCCACCTATTTAGTCTCTTTTAAGGCGGAAGGCATTTCCCCGGGAAAGTTGGCTCGCGAGCTGCGTTTTGCAGATCCCCCCGTAGTTGTAAGGTTACAGCATGATTGCCTGCTGATGGACGTGCGGACGATTTTAAGCGGACAGGAAGAACAGATAGTTTCGGCGATGCGAAATGCTTTAGATAAACTGACGTAAGCCGACTTAAATTATAAGGCGGAGTGATAATATTGGAAGCGGTAATTATTGGCACGGCAGGCCACGTGGATCACGGCAAATCTGCTATGATCAACGCTCTCACCGGCACAGATACCGATCGCTTGAAGGAAGAAAAAGAAAGAGGGATTTCTATAGATCTGGGGTTTGCCTCTTTCCCCCTTCCGGATGGTCGCAAAGCCGGTATCGTAGATGTTCCGGGACATGAGAGGTTTATTAACAATATGCTGGTGGGAGCTTCCGGGGTAGACCTTGTTTTACTGGTGATAGATGTTAACGAGGGGATGATGGAGCAAACCTGGGAGCACCTGGAAATTTTAGAACTGCTGGGTTTGCAAAAAGGAATGGTGGTGCTCACCAAGATAGATTTGGCCGGCGAAGAATGGTGCGATATGGTGGAGGAAGAAGTGCGCGAGCAGTTAAAGGGGACATTCCTGGAAGATAAACCTCTATGCCGGATATCTGCAGTGAGCGGTGAAGGCATAGAAGAGTTGAAGAAAAAGCTGGAGAATCTTACCGAAGATGTTTCTCCCCGGGACCTCCATGCCCCTGCGCGCCTGCCCGTGGACCGGGCTTTTAGTATTGCCGGTTTCGGCACCATTGTTACCGGCACCCTGCTGCAGGGAAGAATAAAAACAGGAGACACCGTAGAAATTTTGCCTTCCGAAGTGGAGGCGCGGGTGCGCTCTCTGCAGGTGCACGGGCTTAATGTTGAAGAAGCCCGGGGTGGCCAAAGGGTGGCCATTAATCTTTCCGGCCTGCAGAAAGATGATGTGGAGCGGGGCAGCGTGGTATGTATGCCGGGATATTTTGAACTTAATTCTTTGATGGATGCTTCGTTAGAACTTCTGGAGCGGGCTCCGCGGGGACTCAAGCATCTGGATCCCGTGCACCTGTATCTGGGTACTACCCGGGTGGTTGCGAGGATCGCTTTGCTGGAAAAAGAGGTTTTATACCCCGGAGAAAGCAGCCTGGTTCAACTAAGGCTGGATTCCCCTCTGGTAGCGGAGAGGAAGGATCGCTTTATAATTCGCTCTTATTCACCGGTGACGACTATCGGGGGAGGAGTGATTTTAGATCCCGGCTCAGAGCGCCGCCGCCGTCCCCGTCGCTTTCGAGACGGCTCGTTAAAATATCTTCGCGAACTTGAGCAGGAGGTCAAGGAAACTGATTCGGATAAGTCGTTTGTGGAGCAGAAAATCAGGCAGTTAAAAATGGCGGATATTTCCCGCCTGGAAACTTCCACCCGCCTAGGCCCGGATAAACTTAAGTCCATACTTGCGGAATTGGAAGATGAGCAGATGGTGATGGCGTTAGGCGGCAGCTTTATTACCGCGGACAATTTGCAGGAATGGGAAAATAGTCTTTTATCCTTTTTGGAGGATTATCACCGGAAGTATCCTCTTTCTACGGGGATGCCCAGGGCACAGCTGAAGAGCGCCATACCGGCCGAGCTTTCTTTGCGGGAGTATGATGCTTTTCTGGATTACATTTACCACAAGGGGGAAATAGAGCTCTCCGGCGATAAGGTATGCCGCGCAGGTTTTTACCCGGAACCCACTGATAGTGAAAAGAAATTGCTGGAGCAAATAATAAGTATATATAAAAATGCCGGGTTTCAGCCCCCTACTTTGAAGGAAATGTCTTCTACCCTGGGTAAGGATGTTAATTACCTGGAGTCGCTGCTGGAATATATGATTAATCGAGGCATGCTGGTGAAAATTCACGATGATATGTATTTGCTGGTTGAGCTTTACCGACAGGCGGTGCAGGTGCTAAAAGATCATTTTGCCCGCCATGAGACTCTTACCATGGCTGAATACCGGGACTATTTGCAGAGCTCACGCAAATATATGCAGTCTCTGCTGGAGTTTTTTGACCAGCAGAAAATTACCAGGCGCAAAGGTGATTACCGCGTGCCCCGGAAATTAGAACAAGAAGGGGAGGTGCATTGCAGTGAGTGAAGAAAAGGTTAGGCTTACCGCCCTTTCACGCAGTGCGGGGTGAGCAGCCAAAATAGGGCCGGAGACCCTGGCACAAGTTTTGTGCTCTTTGCCTGTATCAGAGGATCCCTGTTTTATTAACCGGGAAGAAAAAAATGCCGATGCCGGTATATACCGGGTAAGCGAAGATATAGCCCTGGTGCAATCGGTGGATTTCTTTACGCCGGTGGTTGATGATCCTTATATCTTTGGAGAAATTGCCGCTGCAAACGCGTTTAGTGATATTTATGCGGTGGGAGGCACGCCCCTTACAGTTCTAAACCTGGTGTGCTTTCCCTGCAAAAGCTTGGGGCATGATATCCTTAAAGAGATACTTGCCGGCGGGCATGCCAAAACCACAGAAGCCGGAGCCGTTGTAGTAGGTGGGCATAGTGTGGAAGACGAAGAACCTAAATACGGGCTTTCCGTTACCGGTAAGGTTCATACCGCCGAAATTGTGTCGCATGCAACGGCACGGCCAAAAGATCTGCTGGTGCTAACCAAGCCCCTGGGCGCAGGAGTGATTACTACGGCATTAAAAGGGCAGGCGGTTAGCGTAAATGAAGCCCGGCAGGCTTTGAAAGGGATGACTGCCCTTAACCGCGATGCTTCCCTGGCCATGAAAGAGGTGGGGGTGCATGCATGTACCGATATTACCGGCTTCGGTTTGCTGGGCCATGCGGTGGAAATGGCTGCGGACAGTAGAGTTTGCCTGCGCCTGAATTTGCATGCCCTTCCCTACTACGAAGGGGCATGGGAACTCGCCGACATGGGCATTATACCTGCCGGGGCTTATCATAACAAGGAGTATTATGGGCGGGTTATGAAAATAAATGTAGACGTAAAGGAAAAGGAAACAGAGCTTAGTTTGGCATCTGATCCGCAAACTTCGGGGGGGCTCCTCATGTCAGTTCCGCCGCAAAAATTGGCAGATTTGACGGCGGCTTTGGACAGATACGGGATTAACGGTTACGTCATCGGAGAAGTAACCGTTCCGCTTGAAGGGCAGCAGGATTTGCAGGTGATTGTGGAAGAATGAAAAGAATGAGGGGAAGGATGAAGGGAAGAATGAAGGAATAAAAAACAAACCGGCACAGCTAACCGGTATAGATGACGCGCAAAGCTTCTAAATAAAAATAATTGACATGGGGGAGGTTACATTGCCCATTGAACAACTGCAGAGCTAAGCATCTGCGGAGATGATGGGATTTTAGATGAGGTTGAAGGGAAAAAACAATAGAATGGCAGAGCTTGCAAAGAATGACAAAAAATTCATATCTTTCAAATTACTTTATTTGGCGGGTATAAATTAAATTATAGGCAGGATTTAATTAGAATGATGTCGAATCTTAAAAAAGTTAAATAGGTTAATGATTTATTAACGCCGGTTTGATTAATCTTATATGCAAGCCACTTATAGTTTTAGCAATTTAATCGAATGATAGTTTTGAAGAAAGGAGGGGTGGAGGAGAACAGCCAATAATTTTTCAGGTTTAAGTTGTGGATGCGGCATGCAGAAGTTTTAAATTCGAACGGTTTGGTTTGTTTGGTTCGCGAATTAATTTGTGTTGTTCACGAATTAAGAAGTTAAACATGAGCGTTTCATGAGGGTTTTGAGAAAGAAGAAAATAATGCAAGAACAAGTAAGGTAACAAAATATCTCTTTATGTGGGGTATGAAGATGAGCGTTGAAAACATGACATTTACAGAACAATTTGATTTATTAGGTTGTATTCAGTGCGGAAGGTGTACTGCCGGATGCCCGGTGACGGTGAGGACTAATCTTAATCCCCGCCGGATAGTTAATGATTGTTATAACGAGGAATTGCTGGATGAGCTTTCCCGCCTGCCGGAAGTTTGGGATTGCAGCGCGTGTCATACCTGCGCCGTAAGGTGCCCCAAAGGCTTAAAACCGGTAGAGGTTTTGTTTGGCCTGCGCAATCTGTTGGTGGAAAGTGGAAAAGTAGAGCCTACGGTTAGGGACGCGCTGGAAAGTACCTTCCTGGAAGGGAACCCCTGGGGCAAGGCCCGGGCAACCCGTTATGACTGGATGGAGGGGTTGGATGTAAAAATAGCCGATCCCGAGCAGGAAGTGGAAAACCTCTTTTTCGTATGCTGTACCATTGCTTACGATCCAAGGGTGCAGATGGTAGCCCAGAATATGGTTAAATTACTCAATAAATATGAGGTGGATTACGCTTTTCTGGGTGAAGAAGAATCTTGCTGCGCCAGTGAAATTTTGGCGCTGGGCGAAAAAGAATTATTTGAAGAAGCGGCAGAGGGTAATGTAGAGCTGTTTAACGAGTTTAAAACTAAAAGGATAGTTACCCTTTCACCGCATTGTCTGACTGCTTTCAAAAAGTATGAAGGGCTGAATGCGGAAGTAATTCACTATACCCAGCTTTTAGCAGAGCTTGTGGAGGATGGCACTATTGACCTTTCCACAGAGTTGAATGAGAAGATAGTCTATCACGATCCTTGTTTCCTGGGCAAGCAAAACGATATTTTTGATGAGCCCCGTGCTATTTTAAAAAGTGTTCCGGGTGTAGAATTCCAAGAATTTAATAGCAGC
>PUKQ01000064.1 GCA_003550565.1 Syntrophomonadaceae bacterium | reverse complement strand
TTGTAAAATTACTACCGTAGAAAATCAACATATTTTTGTTTCTCGCTGTGCTTGCTTATTTGTACTTCAGTATTGTATCAATGTAATGTGAATGTATTTTTTTCATTTAGCTCTTGCTTAGCTCCCACCTGTTTATTTTTATCTTTTTTTCTTTGTTTTTTCTTTATTTAGCTTTCGAAGACTACGGGCTCTTTGGGCTTCCTGTTTACGAAGCGCTTTCTTCAGGTTAAATTTCCGCCGCGGACGCAGTATGAAATACCAGAAAGGTTTTCTTTTGCTTCTTTTCGCCCCTGAAAGAAAATATTTTTTCTTTGTTCTTTCTTTTTCTATCTTTCGGGGGTTGCGAACCCTTTGGGCTTCCTGTTTACGCAACGCTTTCTTCAAGTTAAATTTCCGTCGCGGGCGAAGTATGAAATACCAAAAAGGTCTTTTTTTGCTTCTTTTTACCTCTGCTTCTGACTCTACCTCTATCTCAGCTTCTTCCTTTGTCCCTACCTCTACTTCTGCCTCTCCTTCTACTTTTTCCTCTGCTTCTAGTTCTGTATCTGCCTCTGAAGAGATTTCCTTTTTTCCTTCCTCCAGAGCAGATTCACTAATACGACTTTTATCCAATTCTTCCTCATCATCAGGTGTAAACACCGTTTCCCCCTTGTCCAAGTAACCAAAATATTCCGAAAACAATTCCTTCAATTTGTCTTCATCTCCAGCGATATAGGTTGAGTCCTTCTTTTGGGCAAATCCAGATTCTTCTTCATCAGTGCACTCCATAGCTTCCTTCTTTTTTCCGGGCTCGCTATTTATCATTTGGCCAATCTCGCCTATTTCTTTTTTATCTACAATCTTCCCATTCCGCATATATGCGGGAACTAATTTTTTTGGGGATGCTTTTGATGCTGTTTTTGTCGCCAGGCTCCAAACCAGGTAAAGAAGCAAAGCATAGATTACAGTCAATATAATTGCCAGGATAATGTAACCAATAGCTCCCAGCATGGGAACATTCATAATATAAAATAGCGGCATGGCCAGTCCGTACCCGAGGGCACCGGCAAAGGTTAAATCTCGCACAAAGGTCCCTTCCAGGTTGGGATTGAAAATGCGCAGCAGGGCTAAAGCCGAAGAAATATTGCCGGTTAAAAAACCGAAAAGGGCTAACTGCTTATCAAGCCCCTTCTCTCCGTAAACTTTTTCCAACAACAATTTAATAAACGTGAGAGTCAATACAGCGCCGAGCAGAGAAAGCAAAATAATTTCCCACTGATACATGGGCACTATAACCAGGGGAATAGCCACAATGGCCGCTACAATCAAATAATCCACTCCTCCTGCCAGCAGGCGAGTAAGGAGGCTGTTATCCAATATATAATCAATTTTTAATATCCGCATGAGGGACCTTGCTGCCAACCCCAGCAGTAAGGCAAAAAAGAAATTGAAATTAACAATAATTTCTCCTATAATGACCGCCCCGGAGCCGAACCCGGCAATTATTCCCATGCTTGCCAGGCGCATAAACACATATAAAATTAGCAAGCACGATCCGATAACCGACAGGTGAAGAGCAAATGTTTCAATTGATTGGAAATGAGAGGTAAGCTTCCCCGCATTTTCTTCCTGTTCACCAGGCGGGATGATGCCGGTGCGGAAAGAATTTTTTTCTTCCTCCGCAAAAAAAGATGTGATGAGCCCCTTCTTGCGAGCCCTAATTAAATATATTAGACCGATTACATAGGCAAACAAAAAACCAAAGGCGGCAAAATTAAAAGCAACGCTTCTACCCATTATAAATCCGAGATCTTGCTCCCAAAATCCGGCAAAAAATCTTGATATTACCTGATCAAAACCCTGGCCCAGCATCAACATGGAACCAAAGCCGGAAAAAAGTTCAGGATTTATCAAAAATATGATAAATAAAACAAATAACAACCCTAAAATTAACTGGAAGGCAAGGGTATGCGTTATAAGCAGGGTCGTTTTGGCAGTGCTTTTGATAGAATCCCTGGCAGAGTGCTTGTGAGAAGACTTGTGGGAGTAATTGCGGGAACCAAAACCCCGGAGGCCGAGGATTAAAAAAATAAAAGTTATAAGATGATAGACAAAGCTATCAACTTTTCCCACCGGAATATTGACAATATTAAATAATTCGGGGCCGATGATCAGGAGAAAAAAACCGCCAATAATACTGCCGGGAATCAGATAGTCCTGAAAAAACTTAAGCTGGCTGCGAAAAAGAGCACCCACAGCCAAAGCTATGCTCAGGTAACCAAACAATAGTAGCGTTTCAACACCCAGTTCTTCCAAATTTTGTCCTCCCGGTGTATGCTAAAGAGTTCAATTCTTATTATATAATATCATATTAACTTGATTATACTTTAGCATATTTTGCGGCCTTAATCCAAAATTTAGATGGCTCGTATTTTTCCCTTCCTCAATCTAAGGGAGCTACTATCTACTTCCCCAAGCTAAGGGAGCTACTATCTACTTCCCCAAGCTAAGAGGGCTCCTATTTCCTTCTCCAAGCTTATTTTATTGAAAAAATTCATCCCCAAAGATTTTACTCCCGGGGGGCATTAATTTTATAAAGTTCTCGCGAACCTGTTGGGAAGCTTTCCGGAAACTGTATCGCGGCGAAACAGCCGTCAGTCATCTTCCGCCCGGAAAAACCATTCCAGGCGTCGGAGCGCGGAAAAATCATCAATGGGGTTGCCGCGGACGCCAATGAGG
>PUKQ01000176.1 GCA_003550565.1 Syntrophomonadaceae bacterium | reverse complement strand
GCAAAGCGTAGCTTGACCTTGACCCTGCCGGGATGCCGGGTTATCATACACAGGGCCCCGGGGAAGGATCCGGCGCGGGCCCTGCACAACATCTCTTACCGGTACCAGTGCAGGCTGCATAACGCATTGTTATTAGAAGTTTCCCCCTGTGGTCCGGGGTGCTGGTACTCGCTCCCCGCACCTTAAAAAATAAAACCCCTGCTACAAATAAGTATAATTGACAAGCTTGCATATATGGTATATATACCTTATATGCTGTCAATTTATTATTTTGTTTATGCTGCTAGTAGTGTTGGGTATGAGAACGAGTGATTACCGGTTGTTATAAACTGTTCTTTAAAGTAAAACTGTTTTTTGCACGATCACCGGTTTTAAAATATCATTATTGACAACACTACCTATATGGTATATATACCATATAGGTGGTGCCATTATTATAAAAAAAACCATTGCTATTGCGTAGTTTGTAGGGTTTGATGGTATAATATATTCAATACTGCTGGGTAGCTATATGGTATATATACCATATAGCTACCCGTTAATAAATACGTTATAAAGCTTAGGGTGTGATTATAATGACTCGGCACAAGCAACCTGGACGTCCAACCAAGCAAGAGGTAATGGAACGTGCTAAAAAACAAATTATGGCAGGCTTAGATAATTTAGGTCAAAGGCTAAACAGGCGAGTTTTTCTGGAAAGAGATATAAAAAAACTGCTTAATTTGTATCAGAAAGAGGGAGTGTTGCATACTGCTATACGCTTGAAAGAGTTTAAAGAATTCATTCTTGAAAACAATCTTTTAACTGAAGTAGAGGTTGAAGTGCCATTTGGCAGCGGAAAACAGGTAAAATATACCCTGGGCGAAGTTTCAGAATTTGAAATAGCTTTATCTATTCGCTCTGGTTCTTACTTAAGCCACTATAGCGCCATCTATTTGCATGGTCTAACTGATAATATACCGCAAGTAATTTATATCAACAAAGAGCAGAGTAAAAAGCCGAAACCTAAAGGTGTTATGTTGCAGGAAAATTTGGACCGTGCTTTTTCACGGCCGATGCGTAAAACCAATAAGATTGCTAAACATAAGGGCTACAAAATATATCTGTTAAACGGAAAATATACTGGAAACCTTGGGGTAATAGATTATCCTTATGGTCAGGTTACAATTCCTGTAACCGGCATAGAAAGAACTTTGATTGATGCAGTAGTCCGCCCTGATTATGCCGGTGGAATTGAAGAGGTATTGAAGGCTTTTGTTGCAGCAAAAGAAGAAATATCGGTGAACAAATTAGTAGCTACTTTAAAGAAAATGGGCTACGTTTATCCGTACCATCAAGTTATAGGATTTTACTTAGAAAAGGCAGGGTACAAAGAAAGTGTGCTTAAACTGGTTGAAGAGTTAGGGATTGAATATAAATTTTATTTGACTTATGAAATGAGAGATGTAAAGTTCAACGATCGCTGGAATCTTTATGTTCCAAAGCGTTTATAATATTGTCGGCCAGATCGACAACATAGTCAAAATAAAAATCGAACCCTTTCAATTCAAAATCACCTGTTACGGTATCTTTCACCGACTGAAAATCCAGTCGGTGAAATTCTTTTTCATCTCTAATTTGTTTGAGCAGTTCAAGGGGCACCATTTTGCATTTGAAAATACTTTCAAGCAAGGCCAGGTTTTGTGATGAAAATAGGTCAAGTGGAGAATACCAGTTTTCCTTAATCATATAAATATCAAAAAAATCTCTACCCCGGCGCCGCGGTTGATGGGTAGGAACAATCTCTTTGTAGGGCTCCATCTGTTGGCAAATAGCACGCAGTTTTTCGTATATTACCATGACCGGAGTATAAACATAAATCCTGTGTCCTTCTAAATCTTTGGGCTCTTTGGGATCGCAATACTCATGCTTGCTAATATCCACCTTAAATTTTTTATCATGTTGAGGGCTCAGAGGTATTGCCTGTCTTCTTAGGTCATCTAAGTTTGCCTTTAAGGCCTCATGTTTTTTGGTATCGATAATCTTAAATTCCAGTCGATAGCCGCCCCAGAAATCTTTTTTTTCTTCATCAATAACCACCGGTTGAGGGCTGAAGGTAATGTCAAATACTTTATAGCCATGTTCACTAAAGGTCCTCATTAAGGCTTTGCTCAGCTTTTGCTTAATCTCTTCCAGTTTATCTTCTTCAAAGTCTGTTGCTATCGACACATCAATATCTTGTGAAGAACGGAATTCCATTCCGTAAACCAGGCTGATTGCATTACCGCCTTTTAAGACAAAAACCTCCATCAGGTCGTCATCAGAAAATAGGGCTATAATGACCAGTTTTCTTATTTCATTTAGTTGTTTAAATTCCATGATTAAACTTATTCGTCAACACAAATTCAGTTCCTTTATTGTTTTTCTTTTGTTAATTACTTTATTTCTACCGGTGGAGCAATATAGCACTTGTTTAAACCCGCAAGGAGCTTGCAAATATACCCGTTTATCGTCATCCCCGTCATGGTGCAGCACTCCGGCACTCAGGATACAATACCTTGTTTTTTATAGATAATTTAAAGGGCGGGGCGCGAGAAACAAGCCTTCGGGTTACCAAGGCAATGGAGGATAACAGACGTTATGTAAGAGGCGGTTTTTGCGCTGCCTTACAGGCCCCGGAGAAGGATCCGGCGCGGGCCCTGACGCGGGCCCTGCACAACATCACTTACCGGTAGCGGCGCAGGCCGATTGCATAACGCGCT
>PUKQ01000037.1 GCA_003550565.1 Syntrophomonadaceae bacterium | reverse complement strand
GATTGCGGAGTTTCACCTATGGGAGTGGAAATACCAACGGGGGATAATAACACCATAGGGTGGGGGCATCACCAACAATCAATGGGGGAATTCCTTGATGAAGCGGAAGAACTTGAGCTATACAATAATTGTGGGTTTAAGAGCGGCAACATGACTTTGCGATCTAATGTGGGTTTAAGTCACGGAGAGGGGGAAAGCGAGGAGCAGATTGGGGAAATGCAGTCTATCCTTGAGGACGACCTTGAATCCGGATCTTTTGGTATTTCCTACGGATTGATGTACGACATGGGGGCTACGAAAGAAGCCTGTTTGGCCCTGGCTGAAACCAGTCAGGCCGCCGGCGGTATGGCGGCCAGCCATGTGCGCTACCCACTTTGGAACCTCAATCACCTGCTTCTGGGTAAGGATCTGGTCTTATTTAAGGATGCCATTCATGAAGCCATTGATAAATCCCGGGAAACCGGGGTGCCTATGATTGTTTCTCATATAACAGACATGGCCCAGTCAGGCTCTTCTGAATGGGCGTTTCAGGTAATTGACGAGGCCATCCGCGAAGAAGGTCTGCCCCTGTCCGGGGATATCATCGGTCATGATTTTTTGATGAATGATGCCTACATCCTTACTTTTCAGGGTAGGATACCTATTGCCCTGTTGTTTTTGATTGGTGGATATGAAGCATCCCAGTTTTATGCCGGGAACGATTTCTATATAGATGACGAGCTGTTTGTGGAAAAATACGATCAGCTTACTTACTGGCAACTGGAATATCTCCGTATGCGGATAGATGATGTAGATATTCCTGCCGAAGAAGAAAAAGAAGAAAGTCTATCCATACCTGTTATCTGTGAAATCATTCCTCCTGAGGACACCAAACTGGGCCTACAATATCCCTGGTGTTTCATTGGCAATGATGCCAGCGTGCGGGCTGATGCAGAGACTGGAGAGTATTATACTCCTCACCCGCGTGCTTTGGGCACATTCTCCCAGTTATTTGGACGTTGGACGCGGGAAAAGGAAGCCATATCTTTGCACCAGGCTATCTTCAAAGCCTCTTTTGCGCCGGCATACTGGCTGGGCCTGGATCAAAAAGGGCGCTTGCAGGAAGGCTGTGATGCTGATATTACTATTTTTGATCCGCAAACAATCAAACACCGTGCCGAATGGGTTGGCGGGACGGAAGAATTGGCGCCGGAGGGCATCGAATATGTAATTGTAAACGGCCAATTAGTTGTTGAACACGGTGATCTTACCGGAGCTACTCCCGGCGAGGTAATTCGCCGCGATTGGGAAGTTCCCGGAAACACCACGGAACTTATATCCGTTTACGATGAACATTTCGTAAACGAATAGATTAACTTATAGAACAAAAGCATATTAATTAATGCCGTAAGCTGTCCTTAACAATGCAATACCTTAAGCATCATTCCCCTCTTACCAGGGTGAAGACACTTTTTTGTATTAATAAGCATTTTTTTAAGGGAGAAAAGTTAATAAAAAAAGGGGGAGAAGGCTTGTGTCTAGCGGAGAGGCTGTGAAGACTTTAAAACATATTGGGGTGGGGCTGCGTTTTGTATCTATCCTCATTGATTTAATTTTGCTTTTAACCTTTACCCATTATTTCATCTACTATATGGGGGTTTTAACACCGGACTTATTGTTGAGTAACTACGGCCCCCTTTTTATTTTACTGGCGGTTTGGTTTTTATATTATTGGTTATGCGAAGCTTACCTGGGGGGAACTCCGGGGAAACTTATTTTAGGCATAAGAGTCCGTATGGTTGACGGCGGCCGGATTGGGTTATTAGCTTCTTTAATTCGTAACCTTTTGAGGATAATTGACGGACTGTTTTTCTATCTTGTAGGAGCTTTTTGGGTATGGTTTACTCCCGCGCGTCAGCGGCTGGGAGATCAAATTGCCGGGACAGTGGTGGTTAAAGCAAAAAAACTTCCGGAATAGAATTTATAACCGGGTTAATAGACAGAGTGTATGGATACAAAAGAAACGCTTTATTTCTCTCAGCCTACCGGTATAATGCTTCCTTACTTTACTATTAGGATAATACAATATTACAGGCGTCCTGAAGTTTAGCAATTGCATAAACTATATTTTATGAGGCGGGATAGTAATTATATGACCTTATCCAGACGCAGCTTCCTCAAGTTTGCCGGCGCAACAGCGGCCACAGCAGGCGTTGTGGTTGGAGCAGGTTCCGGCTATATATTAGGTGCTTTTACCACTGACTATCTGCGGGTACCAACGGGCTTGTTTCGTTCCATTTACAGCCTGGTGGTGGTACCGGAGCTTAACCACACTAACATGCATGAAAAGCCCTGGCCCGATGAAGAGCCGTTAGAGGGGAGAGTAATTGTGAACACCCCCGGGCCGGTTGAAGTTGGATTGCCCACTGAAATAACTGTTGATTACCATGCCGGTCCCGGGGGGATTCAAATCGGTGGCGCTATCCGGGTGGCTTTTGAACATGCTGCGGATTGGGGCAGGCTCCAATCAGGGGATCCCGCTGCCGAAAATTTTGTTACAGTTTCCGGGCCGGAAGGGACCTTTTGGGAACTTCGGACTAATTACTTTCTAGGGGTTTGTACACTTGTGGAGGCAACCCTGAAGGAAGGCAAGGTGCAAGAAGGTGAGAGGGTTACTTTTTTGCTGGGCGATGGTTCTGGTGGTTCTCCGGGATTTAAGGCTCCGAGCATGAGTGAAGTGAAAGGGGCGGGCTTGCTGCGCATTTTTGAAGACCG
>PUKQ01000138.1 GCA_003550565.1 Syntrophomonadaceae bacterium | reverse complement strand
GCACTATTTCATTTGCCTAAAGCATTCCTGTTAGGGAATCAACTACTGCGATCTCTTTAGCTATGAAATATTCCTTGCCGCCCTCAAACTCTGACCACCCTGAAATGAATATAAAATCAAGTCCGGCTCGAGAGGCAGCTTCGTAGTCATAATAGCTATCTCCCAAAAATACTGCCGGTGTCTTGATGTTGCCGTTTTGAAGTTCTCTTTTCAGGATTAGGTCTTTATCATCCGGACTACCAAAAATACCTGCATCAAAATACTTATCGATGCCGCGGTCATGGAATACTTCCCGGATTTCTGCTTGATCTCCTCCAGATACTACCAACCAGCGGCTATTTTTTGTTGCCTTTCTTAAGTCCTCAAGACCCGGGGCAATTTCGCACTTCATAAGGGCTTTCTTTACTTCCCTAGCAAAAATATCCAGGAGGTTTTCAATCTCTCCTGCCTGAGATTCGCGGCCGATGATCTTATGAACAAAGTACTCGAACTTTTCGTAGCGGGATCTTCCTCCATATTTTATATGGTAATCCACCAGTTGTTCTG
Source organism: Syntrophomonadaceae bacterium (assembly GCA_003550565.1). Taxonomy (GTDB): domain Bacteria; phylum Bacillota; class Dethiobacteria; order DTU022; family PWGO01; genus B1SED10-75. The sequence goes on along the minus strand of PUKQ01000138.1, from coordinate 2,214 downwards.
CAGCGTGCTCACCGTAGGATATAGTGGCATTATAGAAAGCTTGTTTCTTTATCGGATTGGAATTTAAAATAACTCCATCACAGTCAAATATAATGGTATTGTATGAACTTAAAAACATATTTACAATCCACCAGACTTTGTATTTGATAGCTCTATGACAGTTTCAAGGTTTATGGCTAAAAAATATCAGTTGACTTACTAATTGACCTATTAACCATTACTATTAATAATTTCCTCAACCTTTTTCACATCTTCGGGTGTGTCAACCGCATATGAATCTGAAGATAAAGCAATCATTCTCACGTCATAATCCATCTCTAAAAACCTGAGTATCTCAATATCTTCAATCTTTTCTAATTCAGTTTTCTTAGTTTTTTTTCCAAAAGCTATAAGTGCATCTTTCGGGAATACATATATACATATTTGCCTCCATGCTGATATATATTTTTGCTCTTTATCCGTTGGTATGGGTGCCCTTGACATATACAAAAGCCTGCCACCAGGACGCATTACAACTTTTGGGATAGTTGGACTTCTGTAATGCTCCTCGCATTCAATTTTTGTATACCCGTTAAGTATTTCATTTGGGTACCTGTCTGCTGCCTCTACCATTTCTGCGAGATCATCTGGATTTAAAATAGGTTCGTCGCCCTGAACATTAATATAAATATCAGCATTTATTTGTTTGATCGCTTCTACAATGCGATCGGTTCCCGTTAAACATTCTTCAGAAGTCATTACGCAATTCATTTCTTTTTCCAGGCAGTGCTGTTTAATCCGCTCATCATCTGTAGCAATGAATATTTTATCTTCCGGTAAAACCTTTGCACACCTCATCCAGGTCCGGTAGATCATTGTTTCCCCTGCAATTTTAATCAACGGTTTGCCAGGCAGCCTGCTTGATGCATATCTCGCTGGAATTATGATTACTTTTTCCATGCTTCACTCTCCCACAACCCCGGATCATATATTGACATTTGTGGAATACGATATTGCGTAGGAGTAACTGAAACTAAAGGAAGCACTCCATTAGTTGAATGATAAATATCAAACATCTCATTAACTTCAACCGTCCTGGGGTCCTCTATTCCGTATCCATCAAAACCAGCAAGAAAAATACTTTTTGCTTTCCCACTATTAAGTAAGGCTAAAGTGTAAGATAAAACCAAAGTATTCGGTATTACACTCCAGTGTTCATGAAATTCAAAGGTGCCTTCTCTTATTCCCAAACCAAAGTCAAGAATATCTGTGTCTTTATATAGTTCCTGAAGATGTTCTGGTAACATCGAATAAGGTAAAACCAGATCTTGAGGTAAAAATAAATGATCTGTGTTGTCTGCAAGCAAACGTACAGGGTGGCATGCTGTCCTGAGATCAATAAGGTCTTGCGTCACTGGAGCTTGTGTATTCAGCGCAATAACTACGGGTTTAACCTGGCTTATGAAATTTTCTAGAATATATCTATGCTTTGCTGCCCCAGGTCCGCTACCAATCACTAGCACTTCTTTATTCTTAAACTTTCCAGAAGGATCCCAACTACCCTGTGGCTCATTTGTATAAAAGTTTCGTGCCCCGGCTAATGTTTCTGCTTTATATTTTTTCCCTCCTACTTTCTTCAAGTTATCAATTACAGCAAGCACATCCTCTTCATCATAGCGGCTATCGCCAAGCATTTCCTGGATAAAGGTAGGATGAATCCCATATTTGCCTGCTAAATAATAGAAAGGACTGGGGCCCCAGCCAAATTGTTCCTGCATCGGTTTAAAATATTTATTAATTAATTCCAGCAAAGGTGTATGGTTCATCATTAAGCCAAACCGTGATTCGAATTCCATTGCTAAATATTCTGTGCGTGCATTCCCTGGCCCTCGCCCCATACCCAATACAGATCCATCGACCCAGGTTACTCCTTCATCCATGGCCCTCACAGTATTTAAAAGCGCCAATTCCATGTTATTGTGGGGATGGAAGCCCAGTTCCCCTGACCAGTGTTTGCGTAAAGCTTTTACAGTATCACTAACATCATCAGGCTCCATGCTACCCAGGCTGTCTGCAAAATATAAAACATCTATCGGGTATTTAGAAGCAATTCTAGCTAAATCTTCGACATCCTCCATAGGTAAGCCAGCTATCTGCATCAAATTTACAGTTGTATTATACCCCAACTCTTTAAGCTGATTTATCGCTGGCATGGCTTCTTCTACTTGATGAACG
>PUKQ01000137.1 GCA_003550565.1 Syntrophomonadaceae bacterium | reverse complement strand
TTGGTAACTAAATAACATTCATAAAGATATTTCCTCATATGTGATTTCCAGGCTTCCACATCCTTGATCATGAGTTTTGCACCTCCACCTTGTCAGGGTTTTGGTGCTTAATTCTAAATCGTGGATGTGGTGCTTTTTTCCCGAACGGAACTTTTCAACCAGCGATTTACTGTAATTTTACACCGGCGTTAGCAATTCCCGAGTAAAAGCACCATCCACTATTCCTAGCCAACTATTAGTCTTTATAAAAGAAACAACGTAAGAGAGATACCTTTCATCTAATCCAAAATAACCATAAGCATCAATAGAAATAACCGCATCAAAAAAGTTTTCGGGAAAAGGAAGGTTCCTAGCATCAGTTTTTAAGGGAATTACCTGACCTTTCATGCCTGTTTCTTTAACCCGGCGGTAATTATCAGTGGCGGACCTTTCCAGATCCACCGCCCATACTTCAACTCCAAATTCCTGAGCCAAGAAAATAGAAGTGATTGCCCATCCACAACCCAGGTCCAACACCCGCATCCCTTCTTTGAGCGGCAAAACTTGGCAAAGACTTTCGGCACAATAAAGGGTTAATCCGTCATAAGAGTTTTCTTTTACCCAATCTTGATCATATTTGGCGGTCAAAAGGAACAACTTCTCCTCATCCGCAAACGATTCTCGCCGTCTCATAAATACTCTCCTATCTCAAATATTATTTCTCTTAACATTATTTCTCTCAACCTGTCGGTATAATGCCATAAAGTATACCAGTAAAGGTAAATCACCCTCTCCTTGTTGCGTGAGAAAAAAAGTGGTAATAAATTAACGCGCCTGGCCGCTCCATTTGCCTAAATAATTCCTGGTCCGCCACAATAGGAATTGACACCTAAAAATGGTATATGGTAATCTCGAATAGAACATATGTTCTATTCGAGGGGGGGGTGCCGACATGCCGGAAACCTGCATTTTAACTTTAGAACATGCTAACACATATAAACCCCGTGCTCCCCGTAAAAACGTATACTACCGGGGTGTGGAGGATCATTTTGAACAGCTGGAAAACGCCTGGGAAGACTATTATCAACAAAAGTTTGGTTACTGGCGTTCTTTTGTGATGAAGATAATATATAAATACCTGGAGTGCGGCGATCTTCGTTTTGGCTTTGCCAGGGTAAGATGTGATACCTGCCATCATGAGTACTTGCTGGCTTTCTCTTGCAAGTGCCGTCATTTCTGTCCTTCTTGTCACCAGAGACGGGTGGTGGAATTTGGTGAATGGTTGTACACAGAAGTGTTAAAAAAGGTACCCCACCGGCAGTGGGTATTCAGTATTCCCAAAAGGCTGAGGATTTATTTCATGTATGATCGAAAACTTTTAGCTAAACTCAGCCAGAGTGCCTGGAGGGTTTTATCAAGTTACCTTAAGCAGGGTATTCACTTAGATGATGCCGAACCCGGGGCGGTAATAGCGGTACAGACATTCGGTGATTTTTTGAACTTTAACCCCCATCTACATATTATGGCCCCCGATGGCGTTTTTTACGGTGAAGATAGTTTTATAGTTGGCCCCGAACCCGATCCAAAAGATTTGGAAGATGCTTTCCGTTTGGAAGTCCTCAAAATGCTCAAGGCCGAGGGTAAGATTAATGATACGGTTATAGAAAACATGTTGGGCTGGTATAACAGCGGGTTCAATATTTATTGCAGCAATCCTATCGGCCCTACTTATCATGAAGGGATTGAAAGGTTGGCGCGGTATATTATCCGGGCGCCTATCTCGCAGGAACGAATGAAGTATATCCCGGCAGAAGAATCAGCAGATGGTGTAGCCAGGGTTATTTACCAGGCTAAAGACGGCAGTTCTTCCCGAACGTTTCTTGCCCTTGACTGGCTCGCTCAGCTGATAACCCATATTCCCAACAGGGGAGAGCAGATGGTCCGCTATTACGGGTATTACTCTAATAAATCCCGGGGGATGCGTAAGAGAGCCGGTACCGAGGAAAAGGTACCCGCCCTGATTGAGTCCGAAACTTCCAGAAAAGAGTTCCGGAGAAACTGGGCCAGATTAATTCAGAAGGTTTACAATACCGACCCTCTCATATGTCCGAAATGTGAAAAAGGGATGAGGATTATTGCTTTTGTTGAAGAAGCTACAGTGATAAAAAAGATCCTGCTTCACTTAAATTTATGGGATACTCACAATCATGACCCACCCACAGATAAGATTATCACCGGATATGTGCCGGAGGTGCAGGAAGCACGGATTAAGTTTGCCTCTGACAACCATACTCAGCTATTTTATGACAAGGACTGTGATTATTACGAAGATCCGCCTTTTTATGATGAGGGTGCTCAGGTAACTTATGAAGATGATTATTCGCAGTTAACTCATTATGAGTATTAAGGCTCATGAACCTGCCAAACTGTTTTATGCCGGCTCCTTATTTTTCTGATGATACTTAGCTTAAACAGCAATACAGGATAGTTATGTACAAAAACTTGCCTGATTCTCTTCCATTTCCCGTAATTAATTAAATTATGGTGTGGTTATAATTAGCTTAACCCTTTTTTGTTTGTTTTTTGTTATTTATACCATATTTATGCTTCCAAACATGCTAAATTAAAGTTTGACATACAATTATGTCTGTGAGATATTCTCAATATAAAAAGCAAATTCCTATCTATGCCTGATTGATTACAACGGCTCCAATAGAGTTCAAAGGTTTGTAGGGCAGGCCCTGTTGCCAGAACAGCTGACGGGTGGTGCGATGTAATCACCGCTAG
>PUKQ01000146.1 GCA_003550565.1 Syntrophomonadaceae bacterium | reverse complement strand
GGGGCCGCCGGAAAGCACCACATCCTTGCCGCCCTCAAACATAGCCTCAGCAAATTCCACGCTGGTCAGGTAGCGATTTATTCCCGCCAAACGATCTGCCACATTGGTCAAATCATCTAATCCCGATTCCACATCTTCGCTGATCACCGCCGTGCCGCCGATGAGGTAGGCATTCTCAATTCCCAGCCCCGCAAGAGCCTCTGCGGTCACCGCCGGAACGCTGTCTTTCCTTACCTGCAAAATGGGCACACCATCCCTAAAAGCAGATGCGCCGGCAACCAGGGCATCGGGAGTGGCCGTGCCGTTTACGATAAAAGCATAATCCTGAATTTCTCCCAATCCCGCAGCTTTTTCCGCAATTTCCACTGCCGTGGCAAAGCGGGTTTCTCCGAAAACCCGCTCCACATCCAGGCCCAAAGCTTCCAGGTCATCAAAGACATCGCCGGAAATAGCAGCCTCTCCACCGAGCACGTAAGCTTTCTCCGCGCCCAGTTCCGTTATCACTTCTCCTATGGGAGTCGGTAGATTATGAGGACGAGTAAGCAAAACAGGGGCATCCACCACCCCTGCCAGAACACTGCCCGCTAATCCATCGGCAAAATTGCCGGCATCATCCCCGCGGGCTATTATAACCGTATGGGCGCCGGCGGCGCCGTTTGCCCCGCCCTCCGCCAAATACTTGTTTTCCGCCAGCAGGGCAGAAGTCTCGTAGCGATTATCTCCGCCTATGCGCACTACCGAACCTTTCTCCAAAACATCATTTTCAAGCCCCGCAGTTGCCTCCAATAAGCCCGACAAACCGGAACTTATGAATATATCGAATAAACTAAAAACCCCTTCATACCCCTCGCTTTCCACGGGCGCCTCTGCCCCGGCATCTTCCGCCGGCGCCGCGGTTGAAACTGATAATATCCCCGTGGTGGCGCCAAAACCCAAAACCAAAATCATAGCCAAAATAATAATCGTATACTTCTTGCCATTACCCATCATATAAAATTTACCTCCTTGAAGTTTTATGAGGAATGTAATGGTCCGTTAAAATACCATACACTCCACATTCAAAAATAGGCACTCCCGGAAAATACACCTTAAATAACATAATTTTCCATCATAAGGTATACATCTCGCACCACCGGAAACACCGAAAACTAATAAAACCCTTATCTTGCCTGTAAAACCAAGGAACTAATTAAAAAACATTAAGTCATAAGGTGATTGCAAAGATTTGAAAGGCAGAAAGCTTACCTACTTAGCAGTAAAAATGACCGGTAGCAGTTTAACACGGTTCATAGAAACATGCAGTTCGGGGAAAAAAGCTAACAGCTTTCTTCCAGCAAATTCCCCCTTCTATTTCTCTACAACTCTTAATTATTATACCATAATTTTTAAAAAAAAGTAAAAATTTTTTTTCACCGTGACAGTGGGGACGTGACAGTGGGGACGGGGCAATTTTGTCACACAGGTGCAAAAGGGGACGGTTCCTTTTGGCACCTTTTTTTGATCTTTTGTGTCAAAGGCACTGCCAAAGGGGAGGGGTTCCAATTTTACCTCCACTTTACGCGTTTACGGCGCAATCCCACTTTTACCCTCACACTTTGGTAAATCCCAAATAATGCCAAAAGGTGCCAAAAGGAACCGTCCCCCTAGCACCCCTCCAGCACCTCAAATAAAATCACCTTGCTTTATAGCACTACTTCATGTAGGCTTAAACTAAACAACGTACTCTTAAACTAAACAACAATTCGTCACCCTGATTTGAACTTATTTCAAATATTGTAGGATAAGGTGTGAGGAATAAAGTGGTCAGAGAAAAACCCTCAAAAAACTTAGCCGTGGTTACCGGGTGCGGTTCAGGCTTGGGGCGGTCGCTCGCCCTCCTTTTAGCACAGGAAGGATGGCCTGTGGGTATTGCCGATATTAACCGGGAAGGGGCATCACAAACCCTTAAAATGGCTAAACTGCTCGGCGGCAGGGGTGATGTCATGCAGGTTGATGTCAGCAATCCCGCAGAAGTAGAAGAAATGGCAGATTACTTTTTTGGAAAATGGGGCAAAGTGGATTTGCTGATAAATAATGCCGGCATTGCCACCGCTGGAACAATAAGCGAACTCCTCCCCGAGGACTGGGCCAAAATAACTCATATAAACTACCTGGGAACAGTGCACGGATGCAGTTCTTTTGTCCCCCGCATGATAAAGCAGGGCGGGGGGCACATAGTAAATGTCGCCTCCGTAGCGGGTATGATCTGCCTGCCCGAAATGTCTCCCTACAACAGCACCAAAGCAGCAATTATAGCTTTATCGGAAACCATGAAGGTAGAGCTTGCCGAACACAACATCTCCGTCACGGCAGCCTGCCCTTCATTTTTTCATACCCCCCTTATTGACGATATGAAAGCCACCAACGATTTTCAAAAGGATTTTGCCTGTTGCGCTTTTAATTATGCCCGCATTTCTTCCGCGCAGGTGGCAGAAGAAATATTAAAAGCGGTAAAAAAAGACAAACTCTACTGCATCCCCCAGGCCTCACCCCGCATCAACTGGTATATCAAGCGCTTCAACCCCTCGCTCTATCACGGGATTATCGCCAAACTAATCAAATACAATATAGGCAAACCCTTTATCATGTGGCTGGCCCGCCGGGGATGGGTATAGCAATGTGACAGTGGGGACGGGGCAATTTTGTCACATAGGTGCAAAAGGGGACGGTTCCTTTTGGCACCTTTTTTTGATCTTTTGTGTCAAAGGCGCTGCCAAAGGGGAGAGGTTCCAATTTTACCTCCACTTTGCGCGTTT
>PUKQ01000040.1 GCA_003550565.1 Syntrophomonadaceae bacterium | reverse complement strand
TGGCCGAGGATCTCAGACCTGGTTTGGTATCAGTAAGTACGGTTGACGGGGGTAGAGAGATAATAGATGTAAGAGATGAATCGATATTCGTGGATATGGCACGTGATCCGGAAGTGTATTATATCGCCAACTACGAAGAGCCCGGTCTACAGGGAGAGGTCGCTACTCAAATAATCGGAGGTGGTTGTTGGATTTTGGATCCAGATGATGATCCTGAAGAACCTTTCAGGTTAGACTCAACCGAAGGTGAGCCACCTTTTGTCGGTGAAGCTGGGTCATTAGTTAACCAACTGGGTTATACTGGTGAGGGAGTGACAATAGCCGTTGCTGACAGCGGTATCGGTGATGGAACGGTAGGTGATTCGGGAGTTGAGGATTTTACGGGTCGAGTCGTAGGGGGTTATCGTTTTGGAGGTGGTGATTGGGATGATGGAGCCGGTCACGGAACCATGTGTGCAGGTATGGCCGCGGGTGATACATTTCAAGGATCAGGCATAGTCGCTACAGACCGGGATTGGAATGAAAATATTGGGCCGTATTATTTGGCACAGGGTACCGCTCCAGAATCCGAATTATTTGCTGTCCAGAACCTTGATGCACGAGGAAGTTGGATTGGTCCTTCGGATACGTTCGAGGTGGTAGAAGTAGCTAGTCAGAATTCAGAGGCATACATACACACTAACTCGTGGGGTGCACGAACCTCATATGGAGGTTATCCTGAGGAATCTTCAAGTTATGACGAAGCGGTCCGCGATGCTAATAGAGACACGGAGTATAATGAACCCATGGTGATAACCGTGGCGGTAGGTAATGATGGACCAAGTTTCAACAACGTCGAACCTCCTTCGACAGCCAAAAACGTCATCGCTGTTGGTTCTACCGAAAATTACATGCCAGAACCGCAGCTAGCTGATAATCCCACGGACAATCCTGATATCGTATCCGATTTCAGTTCTAGAGGTTGGACTGACGACAACAGGATAAAACCTGACGTCGTAGCGCCTGGTCAAAATGTTCTATCAACCTGGACTCCGGCAGAATCTGCTACTCATTATCTTATGTCTGGAACATCTTTTGCAGCTCCGGCCGTAGCGGGAGCTGCATCAGTTGTAGTCGAATGGTATGAGGAACAGTACTCTTATACCCCAAGTCCTGCTATGGTTAGAGCTCTTCTAATCAATACTGCTTATCACTTAGATGAAGAAAATGGTAATACGGGACCTATACCTAACCGGATGGAAGGCTGGGGCATGGTCAATCTCCCAGACCTGATCTATACCGATACAAATTTTGAGCTCGTTGACCAACCATGGGCTTTGACAACAGGAGAGACCGATGAATACAATATAGATGTGGAGGATGAATCCGAACCGCTGAAAGTCACTCTTACATGGACTGATAAGGAAGCGGGAGTAGGTGATGAAATAACGTTAAAAAACGATCTTAATTTGGAGATCATCTCTCCCGAAGGCAAATCCTATCGAGGTAATGCATTTCCCACAGATGCAGACGGATTTAGCGCATCTAATTATGTTGAGGCAGGGGCACCCGCCATGGAATTCTTTGACGGAAGTGGAGATGGATGGGACGATAGGAACAACGTTCAGAACGTTTACATCCATCCTGATGAATTAGAAGAGGGAACTTATACTATCAAGATACACGGGCATGACATCCCTGCCGATGCCAACAATGATGGCTCTGCTAATCAGGACTACGCTCTGATAAAGTACAATGCCATAGGATCTGACCAAGAACCGGGTCCTCTACCACCTTCTGATCCCACACCAGAGGATCGTGCGGCAGGTGTAGAAGAAGATCCAGAATTGAGTGTATTAGTGGAGCATACAGAAAGTGAATCAATGGATGTATCTTTCTACGATTCAGGTGGAGATGAAATAGGGCATGTTGAAGATATTGAGCACGGCGAAAGAGCTTCTGTCACATGGGATGGTTTGGAGATGGGAACCAATTATTATTGGTATGTGGTGGCTGAAGATGATCAAGGGATGACTGCTCGATCTTATACGTGGTCGTTTACTACTATGTCGGAAGATCCTGGGCCACTACCGCCCATCGACCCTGAACCAGAAGATGGTGCGGTAGGTGTCGACACGGATTCTGAATTAGGGGTTTTGGTCCGACACGAGGAATGGATGTCAATGGATGTTTCATTTTTCGATGCATCGGACGACAGTTTGATCGGTACAAAAAACGATGTAGATAGTAGTGAGATGGCTTTCATCGAGTGGAACGGCTTGGATCAAGGCGCTACTTATGAATGGTATGCAGTTGCGGATGATGGTGAAAAAGAAGCCGTATCGTCTACTTGGTCCTTCACCACTATGTCAGATATACCAGGTCCGTTACCGCCTACTGATCCCATACCTGAAGATGGAGCTGTAGATGTGAGTACCGAGGTAGAACTGAGCGTTCATGTCGAGCACGACGAAGAAGACAGTATGGACGTTTCCTTTTACGACGAATCAGACGTTTTGATAGATACAGATAACGATGTGGCAAGTGGAGACAGAGCTTCCGCTATGTGGGATGGCTTAGAAGAAGGCACTACTTATGAGTGGTATGTTATAGCGGACGATGGTGAGCAAACGGCTAGATCTTTAACATGGTCGTTCACCACTGTTGCAGAGGTGTCCGATGTTTTACCCCCTACTGATCCCACACCTGAAGACGGAGCTGTAGATGTGGGTTTAAACCCAGAGCTCAGTGTTCTTGTGGAACATGAAGATGAAGAAAACATGGACGTTTCCTTTTACGACGCTTCAGATGATTTGATAGATACGGATA
>PUKQ01000159.1 GCA_003550565.1 Syntrophomonadaceae bacterium | reverse complement strand
TTCCAAGTTTTCTATAAACTTCTTCCCGGCTTCTAATCCCCCTTGAATGCCAAAAGTGAATATGGATCCCGGGCCACGGGGGAAATACTTTTGGGCCAATTCATAGTATTTGTTACCCTCCAAGCCGGGGTAATTAACCCAGGAAACACATGGATGCTTTTGCAGGAAAGCAGCTATTCTCATGGCATTGCATACATGTTTTTCTACTCTTAAAGAAAGTGTTTCCAGCCCTTGCAAAAAAAGAAAAGAATTAAAGGGACTCAAAACTGCACCGGTATCTCTCAAGAGCTGTACTCGCGCCTTAGTAATATAGGCAAGAGAACCAAAAGTTTCTACATAATTTAACCCATGATAACTGGGATCCGGTTCAGTTAAGCCCGGAAATCTTTCACTGTTAGTCCAATCAAATTTGCCCGAATCTATTATGATACCCCCCATGGAAGTTCCATGCCCCCCGATAAATTTAGTAGCTGAATGTACCACAATATCCGCACCATAATCAATAGGCCTAATTAAATAAGGAGTTCCAAAAGTATTGTCCACAATTAAAGGAAGGCCGTGTTTATGTGCAATTTCCGCTAATACTTCCAGATCAATGATATTGGCTTCCGGGTTACCAATGGTCTCCACAAATAATGCTTTGGTACGTTTATTAATGAAGGGGACAAAATTTTGGGGATCGTCCGGATCAACAAAATGGGTCTTAACTCCCAGCTTGGGGAGAGTTATAGCAAACAAGTTGTATGTGCCCCCATAAAGGGTGCTGGCAGAAACAATCTCATCTCCGGATCCGGCAATGTTTAAGATGGCATAAGTAATAGCAGCCGAACCGGAAGCAACAGCAAGAGCACCGGCTCCCCCTTCCAGCGCCGCCATTCTTTTCTCCAATACCTCGGTGGTAGGATTCATCATTCTGGTATAAATATTACCGGGTTCTTGCAGGGCAAATAAATTAGCTGCATGCTCCGTATCTTCAAAAACATACGAGGTAGTTTGATAAATAGGCACTGCCCTGGCATGTGTTGTAGGATCCGGAACTTGCCCGGCATGTACTTGCAAGGTGTCAAACTTAAAATTTTTTTCAGACATGTTATTCACTCCTAAAATAAATAATTATTTGGGAAAAACAATAATTGACTATTATTCCTATTATTTTAATAGGGATTTTAACAATAAGTTTACTATCATAAACATTGTTTGTCAAGTTTGAAGTAAAAACATTTTATGAGTACATTTCTTTTTGAAGCAACGAAACCTATTTCGAGTGCATTATTTTTTGAGGCAACGGGGTTTCCCCGAAAAATAATGCAAAAATATGTCGAAAGATTTTTGGATGAAATGAAATATAATACAGGAAATTTCCATGCGGGCTATTAATAATACCCGATAGGGACTAATGGGATTATTCTTTGCTTACCAAGCTTCTTCAAGCACTGGAAGCACCAAATCTATATCCATAGCAAATTTAGGGTTGTAAACGATAGAACCGTCAGAGAGAGATTGCAATGCTACTTCTTCCAATTTATCCCGCGGAACCTCACACTCCCGCAGAGTTTGAGGGATACCCAGTGATTTTGTCATCTCTTGTATATCCTCCACTGCTAACCTAGCGGCTTCCATACTGCTCATATTAGCGATTTCAAGGCCCAAAGCCTCGGCAATAAGGGCATACTTTTCGGGACATTTATCAAGATTAAACTTCATTACGTGAGGCAGAACAATACTGTTGGCCTTGCCATGCGGAATTCCGAAAAGAGCTCCCAGAGAGTGTGCCAGAGCATGCACCAGCCCCACCTGGGCATTTCCGAATGCCACCCCGGCCATATAAGAAGCAATCAACTGCTGACCGCGTGACCCAACATCTTTACCGTTATTGACGCAATCCGGCAGATTCTTTTTTATTAAGCGAATAGCGTGAAGAGCCATAGCATCAGAAATCGGCGCCGCCTGAAGAGAGTGAATTGCTTCCACTCCATGGGTAAAAGCATCCATACCGGTGGTTGCAGTAAGATCCGGAGGGAGATTAACCGTCATCATCGGATCCAGTATGGCTACGCGCGGAATAATATTAGAGTCAACAATCATTTTTTTAACGCTATGTTCCCAATCCTTAACTATAGCTACATATGTAGCTTCACTCCCCGTTCCCGCGGTAGTGGGAATAGCCACATGGGGTGCCTGAAGCCTATCTAAAAGCTGAAATCCTTCATAATCATCCAATTTTCCACCTTCGGTAATAAGAACAGCCATACACTTAGCTGTATCAATAACACTGCCGCCACCTACACTTACCAGGGCATCAACCTCTTTTTCCCTGGCAATTGCCGCCCCTTCATCAACAATATGAACACCCGAATCTTGTATACAACCATCATAAATGCCCACGCACCTATTACCCAAAGCCTTTTCAACAGGATCTGTCAATCCGGCTTCCCTTACCCCTTTGTCCGTTACAATTAGAACCCGCTTTCCTCCCAGACTATCAATTTCCGCCCCTGTATCTTGAATGGCTTTATTTCCAAATACTAATCTAGTGGGATTGTAATAATCAAAAGACAAAGTATCATCATAAAACATCCACTGTTCTCCCTTTACGTACATTAAGGACATAATTGCTTCAAATAAATTATGAATAATGTTTCAACGGCAGTGATCAAATTCCATATTTTGGCCTTATTTCCCGAAGCCAATTTTTAAATTCCTCCAACTCTTCTGCATCAAGTTCATCGGGAAACTTGGTATCTATTTCAGTGGCGATACTTACCAATCGGCTTGCTGCTTTTACGTAACGAACCATAGTGGTAAGTGATCCTTTTAATTTTATCTTGCCTTGCATCAATCCCTTAATTGGATCCAAATCTCCTTTCATGACAGATTTCCACCTTTCAAATTCTCCAGTCAAAACATAATTTCCCTTTACCCCAACTTCCCGGGGAACCAGCCTCACAAAACGGCAGTCACCGTGCCAAAGGTCCAGGTAGAGGTAAAGATCTTCCTCAAGGCCCAGATCAGGTTTGGCTAATATGTGTATAACTACAGACCCTTCCCATTTTTTAGCTAATTTTTTATATTTATCATCCGCTTTAATCTTTTTTTCAAAAGTGGCCACCCATTCAGGCGTTCCCATGATGTAAGGTTTAGGCTGAGATGCTAACCTTTCTTCTGCTAATTTTTGATATTCCTTTTCCCATTCGTCGGTTCCATAAGATAATGACATTTTGCACATTCTCCTTTTCTTTTTTAGGCTTATGATGCAATATATTTCATTAATTAAACACTAACCACTAACAAAAGGAATAAGATCCTTTCCCCACCAGAATCATACGCCAATTCTATCTATCCGCAACCGATAAAATATTAGTTAACTTAATTAACTTTGGCAAATAAAAAATCCCCCCTTTTATTTTTAGCTGCCCTTGGAAAAACTTCTGCATGGTCGCTTTTCCCATGTCATCAAAAAAATAGGGAATACCATATTTAACCTGCAAATTGGATAAATCCAACAAAGTTGATGAATCAGTACGGATGGTAATTTGAGGCCTCCGTGCTTTCCAATCGTATATAATAAGTTTTCCTCTGCGAAAAGACATCATGAGCTCGATTTCCACATCATATATCTCTATAAAAATGTCCCCTTTTAATAAATTAAAAAATAAATTTTTTCGAGTACTTTTCTCCAAGTTGCCTTTAATAATATCTCCGAGCATGACACACAAAGCTGTTTCTTCAGCCCCATCCGCAAACTCTACCTTTTCCATTTCATCACGCTCCCTTTTTTTAAATAATTCAATAAATTATTACCTTTACCTTTATTTCTTTTTAACATTTTGAGGAAATTTTTATTAGAATGAGTGATTAAGGTAAAAAGCCCGCTTGCTTAATAAAATCAAAGTCAGTTGGCAACTTCTTAAGCTTCTGAAGTGAAAAATAAATTTATCATGTTTGCGCTGCAAAATAATTAAACCGGATAGTTTTTCCCCATTGATATTTTGTCCAGGTTGCCGCTTATACAACTTCTACTAAGCAAGTTGCGAAAGGCCACCACCTCTCCTTCCCGAATATAAAAACGGCATACACGTTTATCCACCGCACAAAGCAGTTCATAAGAAATTGTGCTTAAAAGGTCCGCCACTTCATCTACGGTAATTTCTTCCCCTTTTTGCTTGCCGTAGATTACAACTTCATCTCCTACTTCCACGCCTTCAATATCGGTAACATCAACCATACTATAATCCATGCAAACCCTTCCTACAATAGGCGCTCGCCTGCCCTTCACCAAAACCTGCCCCCGGCTCGACAATAACCGGTTTAAACCGTCAGCATATCCTACAGGGATCGTGGCAATCAATGATTCCCGGGAGGTTTTGAAAGTACTGCCATAACTAATGCAAGTTCCGGGGGGCACCTCTTTTAAAAACCCTACCCGGGTTTTAAATGAAAGAGCAGGCTGCAGTTTCACCCTGCCTGATTCCTTGCAATCACTTTTAATGTTTTCAGACGGATATTGCCCGTACAAGGATATGCCTAACCGGACCAGGTTATAACGGGCTTCGGGAACATTGATAGCTCCCGCACTGTTTGCCGCATGCACCTGGGGTATGTGCATGCCTGATTTTTCACAGGCCTCGACTACTTTATCAAAAGTTTTTACCTGTTCACGAACATAAGTGAGATCTTCTTCATCCGCCGAGGCAAGATGCGTCAGGATCCCTTCTATTTTTATGCCGGGAAGGGATGCAATATCATGAATAAAAGAAACCGCTTCTTCGGGTAGCACACCAACCCGCCCCATTCCCGTGTCAACTTTAACATGCACGGGGACTTCCATTTCACGCCTGCTGGCTTCGGCAGAAATCGCCTCTGCAATTTCCCGGGAAATAATTGTTTGCGTTAGTTTGTAATCCAAAACTTGCGGAACCTGGTTGGGGGGAGTAGTGCCCATAAGCAAAATAGGTTTTTTTATGCCTGCCAGTCGTAATTCTATCCCTTCTTCCAAAAAAGCCACCGCAAAGGAATCTACGCCTCCTTTTTCAGCAGCCTCAGCTACTTCCATAGCCCCATGCCCATAAGCATCCGCCTTCAAAACAAACATGATTTTCACTTCATCTGAAAGCAGACGGCGAAATTCTTGAATATTGTGTACTATGGCATCAAGATCTATTTCTGTCCAGGTAGGACGAAAAGACGAAGGCGAGACCTCCACTAAAATCACCTTCAATCATCAAGTTTTAACTAAAAATTTCTAGAAATTAACCCCAAACTAAAGACTTTCTTTGTTCTTGCCAAAGACCCTAAATACCCCATTTATCTGCCTAATAGATGGCATTTCTTTTATATTTTGCAATGCCCGGAAATAATTAGCTTCCCGCACATCATGGGTAACCAGGACGATCTCAGCTATGCCTTTTTCACTGCGATCCTGCAAAATCATGTCCAGGCTTACATCTTCATCTCCAAAAGCATTGGCTAAAGACGCAAAAACACCTGGCCTGTCTTCGGCCTGCAGCCTCAAATAAAAACTGGAAACCATTTTTTCTCCGGAGATTACCGGTATGTCCTTCAAGGGAACCTCCATTAACCCATCTTCTATTTTATAACTCAAACAACGTGAAGCATCAATGATATCAGAAACAACAGCACTTGCTGTGGGCATTGCACCCGCTCCCTTACCGTAAAACATTACTTCCCCTACTGCATTCCCTTCTACAAAGAGAGCATTAAATTCATTATAGACGGAAGCAAGGGGGTGTTTTAAGGGTAAAAGAGCCGGGAAAACCCGGAGAGAAATAAATCCGTCCACCCGTTCACCCACGGCCAATAGTTTAATCGTATATCCCAACTTCTCGGCATGCATAAGATCCTGGGCAGTAACGTTGTTAATACCTCGCACATATACATCTTCCATGCCGGCAGAACAACCAAAGGCCAGTCTGGAGAGAACTACCAGTTTGTATGCGGCATCCCATCCTTCCAGATCATTCGAAGAATCAGCCTCGGCAAATCCTTTTTCCTGGGCTTCCAAAAGAGCATCTTGAAATTCTATACCCTCTAAACTCATACGGCTCAATATATAATTGGTAGTTCCGTTAATTATTCCCATAATGCGATCAATGCGGTTAGCTGCCAGGCAATGTTTTAAAGGACGTACTAACGGTATGCCACCCCCCACACTACCTTCAAAAAAAATAGCGCCTCCGCTTTGACGTGCCAACTCTAAAAGATCGGTTCCGTATCGCGCCATTAAGTCTTTATTAGCAGTAACAACATATTTCCCGCTTTTCAAAGCCTTTTCCAGGTACTCCCGGGCAGGCTCAACTCCTCCCATGAGCTCTACTATCAAATCAATTTCCGGATTTTCCAGTATATCGGTAGCCTCACTTGTAAACAAAGCCGCCGGAAGTTCGACCCGCCTGGATTTTGCAGAATCACGCACCAAAATTTTCTTTAATTGCAGTTCAGCCCCCGCTTTTTCTTGAATAGATTCTTCATTTATTTGAAGCAGGGAAGCTACTCCTCCACCTACTGTTCCCATTCCCAGCAACCCGATACCTACTTTTTGTGATTTCATGATTTTACTGCTTCTCCTTCAATAATTTTGCTCATTATATCATTATATTTATTAAAAAAACAAGATGCTTGGGCTTTTTCCTTCCTCATCATTAATAACCCTCATACTTTGCTTAACCAATCATTTTTTTTGCATAAAAAGTTCTCTTATACAGCCTTTCTGAATTTTTATAGTTTGAGCAAACACCCTTCACCGGGAGCTAATTCAAAATCCTTACCCACGGCCTTCTCTTGACGCCGGGGATCAGTAGAAATAAGAACTTCGCAAGGTCTATCTTCGCGAGTCAGGTTTATAATCTTTTTTAGATAAGAAAAATTTAAAGCCACCAGGAGCCTTTCTTCATCAAGTTCGCGCAAATAAAGATAGCAATTATAAGGCACACCTTTTTCAAGGCTGCGGTAATTACCGATTTGCAGCGCCGGCAAATCCTTACGGAGCCAAATTAACCTCTTATATAAATTTAATAAAGAATGAGGATCCTTCTCTTGCTTTGCCACGTTTCGTGAATCCAGCTCAGGTCCTATAGGCAGCCAAGGCTCCTCCGTAGTGAAACCTGCTCCCGAACGATACTCCCATTGCATTGGTGTTCTTGCCCCATCTCGACCGGGATAGAACGGGTACCATTTTTTCCCCAGAGGATCCTGAAGCCGATGGCGGGGAATTTGAGCTTCTTTCATACCTATTTCCTCACCGTAATAGATAAAAGGAGTACCTCTCAAGGTTAAAAGCAGGAGTGCCATAAGCCGGGCCCGCCAATCACCATGTGCTCCTTGATCATACCTGCTAAAGGCCCGGGCTTGATCATGGTTACTTAAAGCATATGCAGGCCTTGCGCCCTCAGGAATAATGCTCTCCCATCTATCTACGCACCGCTTAAAAGCGCCGGCCTTCCATTTGCAAAACATCAAATCGAAATAAAAGTTCATATGCAGTTCGTCATTATCACCATAATAAGATGCCGTGGTACGAGGATCTTCACTTATTACTTCTCCCACACTTGTCTTCTCCGGATAAGAATCCATAAGTTGCCGCATTTCTTTTAATATCCGGTGAGTTTCCGGTTGGTGCTTGGTATACTTGGGAACTTGAAACTCCGGCAAACAAAAATAATAAAAAAGGTTCATCGCCGGTAAGCGATCATAAGAAGGCATTTTATCCGGCACATCATCTTTTAAAAAGAAAATAGGGTTGTTCCGCAGTTGCTTGTCTTTACAATAATGATGAGCTACATCCAGGCGAAAGCCATCGGCACCCCGGTCAAACCAAAATCGCAGTACATCAAAAACAGCCCTCTTTACTTCCGGATTAAACCAATTAAGGTCAGCCTGTTCTTTCAAAAACGAATGCAGATAATACTGCTCCGTATGTTCATCCCATTCCCAGGCTGAGCCAAAAAAATTATTTTTCCAATTATTAGGGGGCCTGCGCCGAGGTCCTACTCCATCCTGCCAAATATACCAGTCCCGCATGGGATTATCGCGAGAAGACCGGGACTCCTGAAACCATGGATGTTCAATAGAGGTATGATTTACTACCAGATCGAGCATAATCCGGATGTTTCGCCGGTGAGCTTCCTCCACTAAACGATCAAAATCTTCAAGAGTGCCATAGCAAGGATCTATATCGCAAAAATCAGAAATATCATAACCAAAATCATAATGGGGGCTCTTAAAAAAAGGACTGAACCAAATTGCATCTATCCCCAGCGAGTTGGGCGTCCCATCATTTAAATAATCAAGCTTGTCAATGATGCCTTTAATATCGCCAATGCCATCTCCGTTACTATCCATATAACTACGTGGGTAAACCTGGTAAAAAACCGCCTTTTCCCACCATTCCGGAATCTTATCTTTCCAATTAATATCCGCAGGCATAATATGAATCATTCCTTTCTTTAATTGTTTATGTTAAATTTTCTACATAATCCTCCCATTCCCTTTAATTAAAAGTATGCCTGCTTTTCACTAACAGAATAAATTATAAATTTTTAAAAATTATTCCGTTTAATATTCTTGACAAAGGTGAAAAAGCATTTTATAATAAAACAAAATGACCAGTCGGTTTTTAAAATTTGATTCTTCAGTGAGGAATGATTCGTTGAAAAATGAACAGCGCCGCCAAGAAACCCGAAACAGTATTTTAAGTGCAGCCACACATTGCTTTGCTTTAAAAGGTTACGATGGTACAGGAGTGGCTTTAATATGCGAAGAAGCCGGTGTAAGCAAGGGAGCCTTTTACTACCACTTTCAGAGCAAAGAAGCTGTTTTTCTGGAATTAATCAATAACTGGCTCTCAGAAATGGAAAAATCCCTGGAAAACATAGCCATGGACGCAACTCCTGTACCTGAAACTTTAATGAATATGACTGGAATGCTCCAGGCGGCACTTCAATCAGAAAACGTAGAAAAACCACTTTTTTTGGAATTATGGATTAGAGCAAGCCGTGATGAAAATATTCGTCAGAACACTATTCAACCCTATCGCAAATACAGACATTTATTTACCCGGCTAATAGAGCAAGGAATAGAAGAAGGAACACTTAAGCCCGTAGATCCGGATTCGGCTGCCCAAGCCATTCTTTCCCTGGCAAGCGGAATGTTTTTACAAGGTTTAATGGACCCCAAAGGTGCCCATTGGGAAAAAGCCGCTGCCGATAGCATAAAATTTCTTTTAGAGGGACTAAAACAAAACCAGGAGGGATGAGTTATGATTTTGGTTACCGGAGCTTCAGGTCATTTGGGCAATGTTTTGACCCGCAAACTTTTAAACTATGGTGAAAAAGTAAGGGCCATGGTTCTACCGGGAGAAAAATGTGATTTTCTTCACAACATGGGGGTAGAATGCGTGGAAGGAAATGTTTGCGATCCCGCATCGCTGGATAATGCCATGAAAGATGTGCAACTGGTATATCATCTGGCCGGAGTCATCTCCATTTTTCCCGGCAAAGAAGACCTCATGGAAAAAGTTAACGTGGAAGGCAGTCGAAATGTAGCGGAAGCCGCTCTAAAAGCCGGTGTTCGCCGCATGATACATACAAGTTCTGTCCATGCTCTTAAACGAGAACCGCATGGCATTACAATGGACGAATCCACCCCTTTAGAACCGAATAATCCGGCGGGAGTTTATGACCAAACTAAAGCCAGAGGTACCATAGAAGTCCTTAAAGTAGTAGACAAAGGGTTAGATGCCGTTATTGTCTGCCCCACCGGTATAATTGGTCCCCATGACTATGCAGGTTCAGAGATGGGAAGAGCTATAAAAGACTTCACCCGAAAAAAACTTCACTTTTTAGTAGAAGGCGCTTTTGATTTTGTCGATGTGCGTGATGTAGCAGAAGGATTAATTCTCACCGCTCAAAAGGGGCACACGGGTCAAATATATATACTGGCCGGAGAAAATAAAAATTTGGTGGAAATTTTTCAAATAGTCCAAGAAGAAGCCGGAGTAAAATCTCCTCATATCACCATCCCCAAAAGACTGGCTCTGTTCGGAGCACATATTGCTCAATTACTTAGTCGTTTTAGTAAAGCACCTCCCTACTTCACCACATATTCCCTGCAGACTATATTTGATAACGCCAGCTATAGCAGCAGCAAAGCTCAAAAAGAACTCGGTTACAAATGCGGCACTTTACGGGAAAGCATCAGGGATATGATTAATGGCCTCCCCCAAAAAGCCAATTAAGTAGAAACAATTTTTAAAGTCGGCCGCTCCCTGTTAGTCCGGGGAGTGGCCCATAGGAAATTATAACTCACGCTGCCAATTTAGGCTTATAAAGTTTTTCCTGTCCTAATGAACTCACGGTTCACCCTTTTTAGATGCCTCAGCCTTGTCCTTTATAGCCTACTGTTACTTTTGATCCCTCAACCAATACGGGCACTTTTTTTGCATTATATTTTTCCTTTGCTTCCTGTAAAGCTTTTTTGCTTTGAGAAACGTTTTTTTCTTCATAGTCTACTCCTTTTTCTTTAAGTTCATCTATGAGCTTAGCACAATAAGGACAGCCGTCTTTCACATACAGGGTCACTTTTTCCATTGTTAGTTCACCTCCTATAAAAAATACTTATGGCATTGAACCTTCTTTAAATCATAGTCATTCTCCTCCCTTTTGACCTTACCTTTGCCAACCTTGCATACTGCTGACACATTGTATTCAATCTTTCTTCTAAAAAGGAAAACTTTTTTATGATATACTGATGTATATGCAAAAAAGAAAGCCACCGGTTTCCAAAAACCAGCAAGTTGAATTGAAAATTGAAGGGCTTAGTCATGAGGGAGCTGGCGTGGGCCGCATAAACAATTTTACCGTTTTTGTGCCTGATACGGTTCCCGGCGATGTAGTATCCGCCCGTATAATATCTCTCCAAAAAAACCATGCCCGCGCTCTCTATCAAAGTATTATGCAGCATTCGCCAGATCGTGTTTCACCTCCATGCAAATATTATCCCCGCTGCGGAGGATGCCAGATTCAGCACATAAGCTATGATGCTCAACTGCGTTATAAACAGCAGTTGGTAAAAGATGCAGTGGAAAGAATCGGGGGAATCACCACCCACATTTTACCTACCCTGGGCATGGAATACCCCTGGTATTATCGTAACAAAGCCCAGGTGCCGGTACGTCAAAAAGGGAATACCCTCAATGTGGGGTTTTATGAAAAACGCAGCCACAATATTGTAGACCTGGATAATTGCTTCATTCAACATTCCGCCAATAACCGGGCAATTGCTAAAACTCGCTCTGCCTTGCAAGAATTACTAATTCCGGCTTACGATGAAAAAAATAAAAGCGGTGTTATCCGGCATATTATGGCCAGATCTTCCCTGGCTACTACTGAAGTAGTACTTGTGCTCGTAACCCCAAATTCTTCTCCCCTTCCACACCAGGAAAGCCTCATTCGTAAATTACGCAGGCACTTAAAAGAACTTTCCGGAATAGTGCAAAATATTAATCCTGCTGAGGGAAACGTGATATTGGGAAATAGAAATAAAATTCTTTGGGGAAAAGCTCATTTAACAGAATCTATCGGAGGCTACTCCTTTAAAATTTCCCCAAAATCCTTCTTTCAAGTCAATCCTCCCCAAACCGAATCCCTTTATAGCGTTATCTCCAATTATGCAAACTTAAAAGGAACAGAAACAGTATTAGACCTCTACTGCGGTATGGGAGCCATTTCAATTTACCTGAGCAACAAAGCCGGGAAAGTCATAGGCGTGGAATCCGTTAACAGTGCCGTAGAAGATGCTCGTATCAACGCAGCCCAAAATAATGTTGAAAACACGGAATTTCACGTCGGCAAAGCGGAAGACATTCTAAACCTTTTTGAAGGGAATAACAGCAACCCCGAAGTAGTAATCGTAGATCCGCCCCGCAAAGGATGTGAGCAAAAACTACTGCAAAACATTGGTCGCCTTCAACCTTCCCGCTTTATCTATGTATCATGCAATCCCGCCACTTTGGCCCGTGATTTGAATTATCTCACGCAAGAAGAAGATTTTCTCGTCCAAGAAATCCAGCCCGTAGATATGTTCCCCCACACCAGCCATATAGAGTGTGTGGCAAAAATCATACCCCGGCGTGATTCTTAGCAAACCCGGGAAATGAATATATAGGTGAAGTTAACACATTTTTGGAGAATAATCCATGTAAATATAATCTTCAATTGCTCACGACTCTTTTGTATTTATGAAGATTATTTTCTCACCTGTCAGCTTGCAAAAGCTCTTTCGCTTCTGCCTGCCACCTGGCAAAAATTGAAGGATCCCAATAGGGAGGATAGTTACGGTAATGACTATATATTTTGCTTCCTCTCCCGGTGGCCTCGTTGAGTTTGGCAAGGATAGAAGGTTTGGTAATACCCCGCCATAAAGACTTAGCTTTAGTTTCAACCGCCGGTGGCAGGAAAACCCCGTTTACCGCTTCTTCCAGGATGTCTGCACTCATGATGTCCTGACGGAAAAGGAAATCTAAGTAGTCATGATCAAGAGTCTGCAAAGCATTGCGCAAAGCAGAAAGAGCCGCAAACGATGCTCCCCGATCATTATCCAGGTAAAATTTCTTATTAATATCCCAAAGCTTTACCATATCATTCCTGCCTTCTTCTGCCGCTTCTGAGATAACCTCTGCAGCCCAAAGCCCCACTAAAACAGCCGAACCGGCTCCGCATCCCGTAGTAGGCACTGAAGTTGATGCCGCATCGCCAATAATTACAAAGCCGTTGGTTACAAAATTGAAAAGGGGAGGGCCTACAATACAAAGTCCCCTGCCGCCACGTAACTTCTCACTCTTGATAGAAGGATGTTTGGCAATAAACTCTTCTATTAGATCCTTGGGGTCCGGTTTTCCCGGAACATTTTTAACTCCCGCGCCCACATCAATCCTTTCCGCGTTATGAATGTGAGACCATTGGTAACCTCCATGAAAACCATAGCGATAATGGTCAGGGATTATGTCAACTCGAGCCTTTTCCGGATCCCGCTCCCTTACTTCCCGGTTAACAAAACCAAACTCGTTGTCTTTAAACATAAAAGCCAGGCCTGTATAAGCAGGAAGGCTCCTGCGCAAAACAGAGTGAAAACCGGAAGATTCTATCACCATATCAGCTGTTATTTCTTCCCGAAGGTCATTTTCAAGATTCTTAACGCTAACCCCATACACTTCCACCCCATCGGGGCCATTAGTGCCGGTTTCACGGTAGAGAAGGCCTAAACCTTCATACCCATATTTAATTTGTACGCCGGCTTCTTCCGCCTGCTTCACAAGCATCTGCCCCAGCACGCGGCGATCGGTAGTAATCATTTTAAATTCAATATCTTTAACACTGTTATAGCCCGGGGAATGCAGCTTAAGCCGGGGTATAGCATGCTTTTCAAAAACCCCTTCACTGTCTGGAGTTTCTTTTACCAAATCCCCATGCCATTCATTTCCCACAAGCTCGGGCATATTCAAACCTGCCCATTTTAGGGCTACACGTTCTACAGCATCCGACCAGTCGTGTCCCAATTCTTCATAGGAACCCTTCTCATAAATGGTAACATCAATGTCTTTCTGAGCCAGTTCCCTGGCTAAAACAGCCCCACCCGGACCTGCTCCAATAATGGCTACTTTGTATCTCATATCTCTCACTCCCCATTCATGTTTATCGGAAGAATTGGCGTGCCACAATACTTTCTTCAAATTCGCAAAGCATGATCTGCATAATTGATTTTATTCGATGAAAAAAATATTATTCCTGCCCTCCAAATCACAAATCTACCCCTTCTAAAGGTGTCTTCTAAAGGTGTCAGGCCTTGACATTGACATAAACAACTAGTGACTGAAATAAAAATAAAGAATGGCTTTTCTTGATTAACTTAATCTTCAAAAATTGCCACTACCCTGGTCCAACCGGCGCTGGCATCTTTTATTTTCACTGGAAAGCAGGACACTTTGAAACCAAAAGGCGGGAGCTTATCAAGGTTGGTCAATTTTTCAATATGGCAATATTCCTTTTTTTTGCCGGCAAAATGAGCTGCCCAGAGTTTTCCTTTTTCTCCCTCTTTATATTCTTGAGCCATTACACTAAACGGACGATCCCATCCCCATGCGTCAATACCCATAACCTTTATGCCCTGATCAACAAGCCATAAAGTCGCCTCCTCGCTCATACCGGGATGTAAATCCTGATAACCGGGCTCACCAAACCTTTTCCAAACATCTGTCCTTATCAAAACAATATCTCTTTCTTTCAAAGTATAATCTATTTTCTTTAAAGCCTCCCGGACAGCCTGTGCGGTAATTAATTCTCCTGCTTGATAATGGCTAAAATCCAAAACAACCCCGTCACTAAAGCACCACTCCAAAGGGATTTCATCAATGGTTTTAGCCTTTTGCCCCTCCGATTCCGGGCCGTAATGATAGGGCGCATCGAGGTGAGTCCCGGAGTGAGTGCCTAATTTTACCCACTCCATGGCCCAAGCCTTACCTTCCGGAAAATCATCGACTTCCAAGTCAAACAAAGCTGCTGCCTGCTCTGCCCCTTGTTCATGAGGTACATAATCAATTTCGTGTGGTAATGGTTCCACGGTGCCGTTTTCCATAGTATCACTTAAATCAATCATCTTTACCATAAATGAACCTCCTTATAAATAATATTTGTTATCTTTATGCTCAATCAGCTCTTTTGATATTTCTCAAACTTTTTTTACCTTTTTTCCCTATATTATATAATAGTTATAGCGAGCAAATAATTATGCTCACAATCTTTACGACATAGAGGATCGGTATCTTTATATCCCCTTTATCGTTGTGTCAATGTCAAGGACCGACACCTTTTTTATTTATCGTTGTGTCAATGTCGAGGCCTGACACCTTTTTTATTCTGTATGGAGTAATTATAATCCTTTTTATAATAAAAGAAGGCCTCTTCAATCAAAGAAAGCTTTTAATTTTTTTGTTGTTTAGTTAAAATGAGGGTGTGAAAGATTAGTTTTCCCGCTTTGGAGGGTTAAAATAGAAATGGCTTTAATTGATCTCCACAATATTTATAAATCATACGGCGAAGAACTAATATTGTCCGGGGCCTCTATGCAGATCCACCCTAAAGAAAAAATCGGCCTTGTAGGAGACAATGGAGCCGGCAAAACTACTATTTTAAAAATCATTACCGGAGAAGAAGCAGTTGACGAAGGCCAAGTTTCCCGGGCCAGGGATTTAAAAATAGGTTACCTTACTCAAAAACCGCACATTCAACCTCACACCACTTTAAAAGAGTTTTTACAGGAATCACTCGGCGATCTCTTTGCTATAAGAGAGCGACTAAAAACTTTGGAAAAAGAAATGGCTTCCCCCCACATCCAAAACGATAAATCTCGGCTGGAAAGGTTAATGGAAGAATACGGTTCCCTCTCTTTGAAGTATGAAGCCAGGGAGGGATACAACCTGGAACAACACATGAATGAAGTAGCTGAAGGCATGCGGTTTTCCTCACAAGATATGGCTCGCAAAATGTCAGAATTTAGCGGGGGAGAAAAAACCAGGGCTCAACTCGCCTCTATTTTACTTCAAGATTATGATCTGCTACTGCTGGATGAGCCCACCAACAACCTTGATGTGGAAACCATGGAGTGGCTGGAAAAATATTTGGATAATTGGGAAGGCACTCTCTTAGTGGTTTCTCATGATCGATACTTTTTAAACCGCATAGCCAGCAAGATCGCTCTGTTAGAAAAATATAAAATTAAATGCTATAAGGGTAATTATTCCGCTTTTAAAAACCAAAAAGATCTGGAGGATTTAACCACAGAACGATCCCAGAAGAAACAACATCAAGAAATGCAAAAAGACCTGGAATTTATTCAAAACGCTTCCTCCGTTGAAATTAAAAGAGCTCAAAGCCGCCAAAAGAAGCTGGAAAAGATTAATCCTGTAGAAGAGTTGCCTTCTTCCAAGAACATGAAACCTAGATTTGACTATACGGGGCGGGGCAGCAACATCATGCTCTCATGTAATGGGGTCGCTAAATCATATGGCCCGACAACAATTTTTAATGACGCAACCTTCAAACTCTTCTGGGGCGACCGGGCAGCCGTAATCGGCCCTAACGGAGCAGGGAAAACCACCTTTTTACGACTGGTTATATCCGAAGAATTGCCCGATAAAGGCACAATTAAATTGGGCCCCAGTGTTAAAACCGTCTATTATGATCAGGAACACAGGGGGCTTAATCTCAAATGCTCTGTTCTGGAAAACATTATGGAATATTCAGATATGACAGAATCCGAAGCCCGCAAATACCTTGGTAGATATCTATTTACCAAAGAAGACGTTTTCCGCCAGGCAAGTGACTTAAGCAGCGGAGAGAAAAGCCGCCTGGCCTTAGCCAAAGCAACTCTTACCGACAGCAATTTTCTTATTATGGATGAGCCCACCAATTTTCTGGATATCGGCAACAGGGAGCAGTTGGAACAATCGCTGGAAGGATATCCGGGAACATTGCTGATAGTTTCTCACGACCGTTTTCTTATCTCCCGCCTGGCTAATTGCATCCTGGAAATAAAGAATAAAGAAGTAAATCTGTACCGCCAAACCACATATGAAGAATATCTGGCAATGAAAGAAAAGAATCTACCCGACGTAAAGCCGGAAGAAGGGAAAGCTTCAAACTCCCGGGCTCAAAAAAAGGAAACTAAAAAATGGCACCGGGAACTAAGAGAAAAAGAAAAGAAAAAGCGCCAGGAAATAATTGAATTAAGAAGACAAAAACGCATACTCAGCCAAAATCTTCATCGCCTGGAAAAAGATATAGAGCAAGAAGAAGAAAACAAATCAATGCTGGAACAAAAATTAGCTGATCCTCAAAATTACGATGACTTTCAAAAAATCAGGAAAATGAATGAAGAACTGGAAGCTTGTCAGCAAATAATTAAAAACATGTACGAAGAATGGGAGGAAATAGCCGAGTCATTAGAGAATATGCCCCCAGAAGAAACTATAGGACTGGAATAAAATTTATTGAGCAAAATATATTTGATAAAATATATTTTTTTAGCTTCACAAATTTGCATTAAAGGCATACAATAGTATAGGATAATTAATTATAAAGTAATAACTAATAGACAAGCATTTTTGAAGGAGCAATAGACTTGAAAATTGATTTACATGTGCATACCAATCACTCATTCGATGCCTCAGGTTCACCGGAAGAAGTTTTAGAACACGCTCAAAAAATTGGATTAGACGGCATTGCTATTACTGAACACAATTCTTATCATAAAACAGAAGTTTTCTTGTCTCTGGCTTCCAAGTATAACCTTCGCGTGTTTGCCGGAGCCGAAGTTCCTACTTTGAACGGGCATTATCTGGTATTCAGTGAAGACATCGGTCGCTGGAACATTTATTCCCAGGCTCTTTATAACGCTCAAGATCTGATAAATAAAGTTAACGAAATTGGCGGAGTGGTTATTTGCGCTCACCCCTATCGTTTTGGGCTTGGTTATGGCGGCAGGGCGGTTAAAAACATGTTAGGGCTAACGGCTATTGAAGTATACAATGGGGGCAACCGTAATGGAGAAAACAAAAATGCCCTGGAATTAGCTGAAGAAATGAATCTTCCGGGAATCGGGGGCAGCGATGCCCATCGCATCGAAGAAATAGGCCGCTGTTATACCGAGTTTTCTGTACCTGTATCTAACCTCTCTGATTTAATATATGCCTTAAAACACGGTCATTCAAAGCCTGTCATGGCATTTTAACTTTTCTATAATTTTTTTGCATTATTTCCTGTATTTTTCTATTATGTTTTTCATAAGCTCATATTTGGATTCCATATCCCATACCAATTTAAATTGAGTGCGAGCCCGTTGACAGTTTTGGCCTTCTCGCGAAACTTTGAAGTAAACATCTCCGTTTAAGTAATCGGTAAGAAAACGCATGCCACACTCCAAGGTTATTAACCAGGCTGCAAACGGCAATAGTTTCACTTCATCTTCAGTAAGTATATCTCCGGTAGTCTCCAGGTATCCCCGGCAAAATTGCTCATAAAGCATTAAATCCATATTAACCTTTGATAGGTCATGCTCATCTTCTCCAGCCAGGTTGGTGCCATAACGTATAGCATCACCAAAATCATAAAGAGAAAGGCCGGGCATAACTGTATCCAAATCTACCAGGCAAACTCCCTCTCCCGTCTGATCATCTATAAGCACATTGTTAAATTTGGTATCATTGTGTATTACCCTTAGCGGCAGTTTGCCCTCCCGGAGCATATTGACCAGCAGCGAAACCTTATCTTCCCTGTGTTTAACAAAATCAATTTCTCCGTGCACTTTTTGAGCCCGATCTAACAAATCTTTGTTAACCGCTTCTAAAAAATCTTCGTAGCGTTTCCGGGTATCATGAAATCCGGGTATAGTGTCATAAAGAGCTGACGGAGGGAAATCATGGAGTAGTTTTTGAAATTTACCTATTGTTTTCCCCGCACTGTAAAAGTGATAAGGAGATTCTACTATTTGATAAGAGCGACTACCCTCGATATATTCATAAGCGCGCCAGAAATTATCCCGGGGACATCGATAAAAGCATTTGCCGTCCACAGAAGGAATTATATTCAGCGTCTCGCGTTTTAGATCACCACCATTTTCAATTATTTTATCCTGCAGGTGACGGATTACTTTCTCAATATTTTCCATTACTTGTTCAGGATTTTTAAACACATTATGGTTGATTTTTTGCAGTATATAACGTTGCTTTTCCCTTTTCCCTTTTTTAGTAAAATAAATAATATAAGTTTCATTTATATGTCCAAAATTATATTTTTCTGCCCCAGAAAATTCTCCTTCAAAAACAAACCCCTCGACTATGTTTCCCAGGTCCATTTTCCTGCCGCCTTTCCCGTTACTTAAACTTTTCTTATATTGTTTCTTTCGTTAAATAATTACTAATAAAAAATTACATTTTTTTAATATAGTAACATATCGAAAACTTTTTCTCTAAATTTTAATCAAAAAAACGACACCCCTATTAACTTGAGTGCCGTTTTTACCTATCATCATATTAAAATAAACTAATTACCTGAAGTCATCGGAAATGCCTCTCAATCATTCCGACTTCTCATTATAAACTTGTTTCCGGTTGTTCTCCTTCTTGTCTTACCAGCACTTCACTAATGCGCATAAGCATATCTGAGGACAAGAAACTTTTCACGGTATCTACCTTATTCTTTAATCAACCATCAAATATGCATTATGAGATGTACCATGGGAAGCAAATTAGGGCAATTCCCCGTCACTTGCCACTTTTACCCAGATACATTCTTGAGCATGATTTTCTAACTCTTCTTTAATCATTTTATGAATCTCAGAAATATCATCCCTGGTTTTATTAAATATTTTATTGCAGCCATCATCTAAATCAAGAGCAACTCCTTCTTCAGCTAAGCGGTTTATTTCTTCTAACCTCTCCAATACCTGCTTGTATTTCTCCTTTGTAAGTAAAGCATCCTTCATCATTTGGGTCTCTTCATCATCAAGTAATTCAAATTTTTCTTTCGGAGCTCCACACTTTGGGCAAATATCAGGGGGCTCTTCTCCTTCGTGCAAATAACCACAAACTTCACAACGCCACATTTTCATTTTTATCAGTCCCCTTCCTTTTTTTTAACTTCTTATTTCATTCCTCATACTTGTCTTTTGGAAACATTAAACTAGATTGAACAGGTGAACTTTGAAACTTTCTTCCTCCGACTAATTCACCGAACTTTTTATGCCAGGCGAAAACTCGCTATAAAAAATGGAACCGTCCACCACTTGAAGTAAGTTACAGACCGTGATACCAATTTCCCGGTATCTTTTTCAGTTAGGGTCCCGAAGCAGGTAGTATGTGAAACCGGAAGGTTCCACGGTAAAATATTTACTTTTTCTCCAACAAAATGATATTCCTTGGCATACGCTTCAAAATCAAAAGTATATCGAATCTTTCGCTCGCTGAAATAAGCAATTTCAAGAGTGCCTTCGCAAGGCGCATCATAACATAACCCACCTGCGGTTACAATCCCCCAAAGTGGCTGGGTTAAAAATTCTTCACTTTTGGGATTAAGCCATGCGGAAACATTTTTAGGACCCCACTTTACCTTAAATTCAAAGGGGTACTTCCCCTGTGGTCCCATGCCTGTTTCAAATTCATGTTCACCGCTCATAAGTTCTTCTATTTGAAAACCAACGCGGCGTTCCTTAATCATATTTTGCAAGTCGTCTATCCTTCCCATTATTATTTAATCCTTCCTTTCTTCAGCATAAAATAATGTTAGTAGCTAATTTAACACCCAATACATTTTAATTCTAAAATCTTTCCATATCATTTTTCAAATCTTGCGGATCTTTACCCAAAAAGTATAAGGAAGTAACGCTAACTATGTTCGAAAGAGGAGAAATTGCCCGGCTCACAGAGCCAAGATTATTTATAATTGTTATCATTTCCACCGGTTTTTCTTTTTTTATTGCTTTCACTATTCTATTGGCAACACTTTCAGGAGACATGGAATAATAGGGCAAAAGACGCATGGACATCTTCGCTCCCCAGGTTTCTCCTTCCACTTCATCATAAAAACCGGTATTTATCATGAAAGGATAAACAGTAGTTACTTTAATATTAAACTTCTTAAATTCAAACTGCATTAATTCGGAGATTCCACCTAAAGCAAGCTTTGTAGTTGCATATGGCCCCCATGTTGGCAAACGGAAAAATGCTTGACCGGAAGATATATTCACGATATGTCCACTTTTTGCCTCAACCATAGCAGGTAAAAAAGCATAAATATGATATAAGGCGCCCCAAAAATTAACATCCATTAATTTTTTCCAGGTTTCAAGGGAAGTCTCTACAATTTCACCGCTATACCCAATTCCTGCATTGTTTATTAAAATATCTACATGGCCCACATTTTTTAGAACGTCATCAGCCATTTCTTGAACCTCAACTTGATTCGCTACATCCACTATGTAAGAGTAGATAGGTGGGCCTATATTCTCTAATGCTTTCACAGTATTATTTAATTTATCTTCATCTATATCTGAAAGAATCACCTCCGAACCACTTTCGGCAAATATTCTGGCCATGCGGAAGCCAATGCCACTGGCAGCACCTGTTATTATCACCCGCTTGTTTTGTAAATCCATTATTTCCTCCTTTAAATCTTAAAACTTTAAATATAATTTCTGTGTGCTTATTATTATAAACTCACCACAAGGCATGGGGACGGTTCTTTTGCCTCGCAAGGTATGGGGACGGTTCTTTTGCCTCGTAAGGCAAGTGGACGTTTCGAGCGTCCCGTAGCAAACGAAGGCCGCAAGGCAAAAGAACCGTCCCCGTGCCTTTTACGTGCCTTATAAGGGTTAAGAAAAATTATGAAAGCAAAGAACAAACAAAATAAAATCTTCACCTTTATTACTATAAATTTTCATAGCCTTTTTCGGTTAATACTATTGTTTCTGCACTAAGCATAGCTTGTTTTTTTATTAAACCTTCTTCTTCAAGTTCTTTGATTGCTTCTTGAGCTAACTGCTTATCTTCCGCATTCATTCCATTTAAAAAACTTGAATACCACTGAACATCTAAAGATTGCTTGGGTTTGGCTCCCATTTTTTTAAATTTCTCCATAATAGCTTCTCTAATTTCTGATTTTTCCATAATTAACCCCCTCTCATAACAAGATTTTAAAATTTTTCAGGTCAATAATAATGAAGTCTTTAGGGTAGCCCTACTTATAAAGAAAAATCATGAAACAAACTTTTCGCATTAACAACTTAAATCAGCTGTTTAATAATATATTGCCCTTATTATTCTATACCAATTTATCTCTTCCTGCAAAAATTCTCCGCAATAGGTTTTGATATATTATATGCCCTTTTTCTCTCATTAGATTACACAAAAAACACTTTAAAAGCCTATTAGACCAGCAATTCTTCAATTATAGGCAGTATCTCTTCGGGTTCATTGGCCATATAATCCGGTTCACTTTGTTTTAGCAAATCATAACCGTCATATCCCCAGGTTGCGGCAATTACCTTTATAAAGACTTTTTTGCAATTCTCTATATCTCTTAATTCATCTCCTACATAAATCACTTCCTCGGGGCTAAAACCGTGCTTTTTTAAAAATCTTCTCATTACCCTGTATTTACCAAATAAACCGTGAGTGTTATCTATATCATGAAATAAATTCAAGTTGTGGGCATCTAAAAATTTCCTAATATTACTTTCAGAATTGGAAGATATGATCCCCAAAAACAAATCTTTTTCGGCAAGCGCATGGACCATATCAGGCACTCCTGCATAATAAGAACAAGTAGCCATATGTTCTCCCACCATCTCCCTGCCTTCTCTAATAAGGACCGGTATTTTGTAAAGGGGAACTCCCAATTTTTTAATTCGCTCATGCAGAGGATAATGCTTCAGTTTTTCCAGTTCATCCATGGAAAGAACCTCATAACCGTGTTTTTCCGCTAATTTAGGGTAAGCACTAGCCAAAACATCTTTTGTATCAGCCAGAGTTCCGTCGAAATCAAAAATTACTGCTTGCAACATTTACTCTAACTCCTATACATTATGGTTCTTTTTCTTTTTACTATTATATAATAATATCAAGAGCCAGCCCATTTTTGTTTTTTTACCTGAAATTGTTGCATATTTTTATACTCGAACATGTATTCTTTTAGGCTTGTATAGTTATATTTCGCTTTCATGTCCCCCGAAACCTTCTTAAGTGAAACTCAACCGAGGCAATTGTCCCAAATTATCACCATATTCACGTCAACCTTGGAGCGGACATCGACTACCTCTTAAAACCTAATGCAGGAATTAACCGCAACCAAACAGAACTTATGCTTATAAAAAAACAAACTAAAACAGAAAGGAAGATATTTTTGATAAAAAAAGCGGTTATCCCCGCAGCCGGCTTGGGAACTCGGATGTTGCCGTTAACCAAAACGCAACCTAAAGAAATGTTACCGATAGGAGACAAACCATGCATCCAATATATTGTGGAAGAGTTGGCTAACGTGGGTGTTAAATATCGCTAGCACCTTTAAATGATAATTTCCTTGCCTACCTTAATATCAATGTATTTTTCTTGGAAAGCTTGCCTGAAATGTTCAAGAGCCCAGTCAGAACTGTCATGAGGAGATAGCGCAATTATTTGGGGATTTACTTGTTTTATTGTTTCCAGGGCATTTTTTACGTCTTCTTCCTTTAGACCATCCCAGGGGGGGGTATCGGAAGCGGTTAAATACTGCAGATCAAAGGGCCCTTTCATGAGCCTGCCTCCATAAATTGGATAATGCAAGCCTCCGATTATACCATATATAGGCTCATCGAATATTTCTCTGGTTCTTTCTATTATTCTTTCCACTTTTTGATGCCCACAACCTACAATCAAAACAATACCCTTTCCCTTTACATTAATTGCCAGGCTGTGCTCCAGGGTGTAACCCATCATAAATAAATAGCGGGGATGAGCTCCTATACTTGCTATGCCGGGTTCTAACACGGTGGGCTCCTTGATCACATTAACCTTCGGCCCCGAATTCCAGGATGAAGGTGCTAAATCTGCAGGGGCATAAGCAGGTATCTCTCCTAATTTTACCTCTCCATTGGAAATACTAAAAGTGCGTTGTTTTTGTTCTTCCATCCCACCCACGTGATCCAGATGCAGATGGCTAAAAAACAGGATATCTATGTCTTCAATTTTTACGCCTAATAACTCCATATTTGTTAACAAAGGGGAAGGATGTTCGGATTTCATGTTCCGCCCAACATCCATAAGTATGGTAGTATTGTCAGCCTTGATCAGGAAAGAAACTCCCGGTTCGGTTTTTAAGTCATCCCTCTCTGCATAATAATCTACCAGGGGGAGAATAGAAAGATTTTTTACTATCCCGAAAGGGGAAAGTTTTGCAAAATGCATGTTTTCAATTTCTTCTTCTGCCCTGATTTTGCCTGCTCTTTGCATACTCATTTTATTTATGAAGAAAACAAGAAATATCATTAATAATACAGCTATCACAAAACCAGTGTACATTATATTCCCCTTTCTCGTAAGAAAAGCCCCTAAAATATAAATTAGCGGTAAGAATTTTCTTCCCACCGCTAATTTAGGCAATCTCAGGAGAAAATTCTTTTATTATATACTGACAATATTCCCTCTTCTATAAAAAGAACCGGTTGGCATTTCATTTATGCCGGATGAAAACCGGAAATATCCATGAGATGGCCTTTGCGCTGATTTTTGGGTTTAAATTTGGCCTTTACTTCCATGCCGATTTTTACCTCTTCCGGTGCACAATTTTCCAACCGGTGTAAAATAAATCCATCGGCAATCTTAATAGCAGCAATAATGGAAGGTTTCTTTTTGGCACTTCCGTCCTTTTCTACCCAGGCTACAGTGAAAGTATGGACGGTGCCGGAATTGCCCACTTCCACCCAGCTATCAGAAAGGCGTTCAAAACATCTTTCACAATACAATTTTCCCGGCACAAAAGTAACATTACATTTTTCACACCTGGTTCCGTAAATTTTAGCCTCTTCCTTTATTCCTTCCAAAAACTTTTGCCCGGCCATCCCTGCAGTATAACGGTTTTTCACGGGAAAACGGTCTGTTTTGGGAAAATTATTTTCGCCGGAGTCCCAGTACTTATTATTTACGTTTTTAGTTATTCTTTCCAGTATAGCCATTTAAATAATCCTCCCTCTTTAGTAAGGTTTGAAATAATTAATATCGGTTATAGAGCCTATCCGCTGTCTTTTAGGCTTCCAAACTGCTTTTACTTTCATACCAATTTTGATATCTTTCGGATCCACTTCACCTAAACGATGCAAAATCCCCATACCCTTCGAAGCACCATCTATCTCAATAACTGCGGGCAAATGAGGTTTTTCCCCGGGCTCAACCCGGCTGGCATCCCAATTGACCTGGCAAATGGAAAAAGTGTTCACCACTCCGGTGTCTTTAACGTATACCCATTCATCGGTAGGCCGAAAGCATAATTCACAAAAGAGACGCGCGGGCAGCATAATCCGGTGACATTTGCGGCATTTTTTACCGATAATATTACCTTCCTTAAGTTCTTCAAGATATCTTCCAACACCTACTCCTGTATCCCAGGCATATCTACATGCCAGCTCATCTTCTACCGAAAACGCCTTATTTTGCTCTACATCTTTAGCCGATAAGGCTGTACCGCCTCTGATAAAATTAGTATGCTCCATCAGTCTTTCTCCACCTTCCTGTTTAAAATATTTGCCATAATAAAATATAATTAAACACCCATTACGGCTACCGAACTAACCTGCATCAAATCTCCCCAAGCTTGACACACACCATATTTCGGATTTCCGGGAACTTGCCTTTCGCCTGCTTCTCCCCTTAACTGCCAGAAAAGCTCACAAACCTTCATAGTACCGGCAGCGGCAATGGGATTACCTACACCCAGGAGGCCTCCTGAAGGACACATAGGAAGGTTGCCATCTTGATCAAAATGTCCGTCTTTCAGCAACTCCACTGTTTTGCCCCGCGGTGACAATTGAAGGCCTTCCATGTGATGCAAAGCTTTATAATCGAAAGGATCGTAAGGCTCCGCAATATTAATTTGTTTAGCGGGTTCGGTAATGCCCGCCATATCATAAGCCATCTTCGAAGCCTTTTCCAGATAACGCGGATATGATAAGTCTTTGGTAGCCCAGTAAGCGGTATCCAGGCACCATCCTACTCCTTCTATCCATACCGGTTGTTCTGTTACCTGCCGGGCCACGTTTTCTGCAGCCAGCACCACCGCCGCAGCTCCGTCAGAAACAGGGCTTACATCAAGCCTGCTCACCGGGTAAGCCATAACTTCCGAATTTAAAACTTCTTCCAGGGTAACTTCTTCCTTAAATTGGGAAGCGGGGTGTTTTCTACCCTGGTTTTTATTCTTAACAGCAACCCGCGCCATGTCTTCTTTGGTATAGCCATAGCGCTGCATATACCTGTTCATTTCCATGGCAAAAATCCAGAGCAAAGTAGGCTCCAATGCCCTTTCCGTGGTATGATCGAAAATGGTAAGGAAAAAACCCTGAGCATGCGGCATGGCACTGGACATTTTCTCTTCACAGACCACCAGGCAGGTGTCAAACATGCCGGAAGCAACATGATACCAGCCATGAATAAGAGCATGAACCCCGGTAGCGCCGCCAACAAAAACACGCATAGTTGGTTTATTCCAACCGCCGCTACCGTCAGCAAGGTATTCCCCTTTTTGGTGAATTCCGTCAAAAGCGTCCGGTGCAGTACCGTGCGCCACACATTCTATATCTTCCAAGTTCATCTCACAACTATCCAGGGCAGCCTTTGTAGCTTCGTAGGACAACTCTTTCGGTGTTTCCTGAGCTCTTCGGACGAAATTGGTCATTCCCGCCCCTATTACACCAACTTTTCTCATGATACACAACCCTCCGTTTTATTTGATTGGATAAAAAGCTAAAATATTTGATAAATACTCTACCCGTCATTGCTTAAAACAGCGACAATTCCCGTTGCAGTAGGAATTCCACGCCAGGCAAAAGCTAATCCTGTTTTTACCTTATTTAACTGCCGTTTGCCTGCTTCACCCCTCAACTGCAGGACTACTTCCATAAACTTTTGCAATCCGTTAGCTTCATGAAGATAACCTACACCCAGGTTTCCACCGGAAACATTAACCGGAAACTCACCTTCTTTGCTGAAGAATCCCTGTTTAAACAAGCTTCCGGCTTCTCCGCGCCCACAAATATTCAGCGCTTCTATGTGTTGGAGTTCTTTATAGGAAAAAGTATCGTCAATTTCAGCAAAATCAATCTCTTTATAGGGAGCATTAATACCGGCCATACTATAAGCTTTCTGGGCAGCAAGGGTAGCATAAAACGCATCTCCCCAGCCCTTTTCCCGATAATCGAGGTTCGGCGTGTCCGTAGCCCAACCCATACCTTTTATCCAAATAGGGTTTTGGGTATATTTATGGGCTTTATTTTCCGAAGCCAAAAGTAAAACAATAGCTCCGTCAGCATCCTGACTTACATCCAATTCACTCAAAGGCGAAAAAATTTCATGGGCATAAAGCACATCTTCCAATTCTATCTTGGCCCCATAAACTGCCGATGGGTTGAATAAACCGTTATATTTATTTTTCACTACTACTTCCGCGCATTGTTCCCTTGTTGTTCCGGTTTCATAAAGATAACGGTTCATTTCCATACCGGCAATAATATTTGGGTTTTCGTCCAGGGGCCTCACATAGATTGGATCACAAGCATAAGAAACCACGTTGTTGGGATTCAAAACATTCGAAGCTTTGGAAAATGCTGAAGCAGCAACCAGGTCCATTTCTCCGGTTTGAATTTGCATCATAGCAGAGGCAATACCCTGCATACTATCCCCCGCTATGCTCTGTACCGGTTTGAGAACAGCTCCCAGCTGATCGGGCACATACTCGTCCGCAATACTGACCCCTTCCATGAAATCTTCCGAAGAAGCTACAAATGCATCGATGCTTTGAGGGTGAACCCCACCTGCATCTTCATAACATTTTTTGGCAGCTTCAAAGATCATTTCCCTGTAAGATACGTCCTGCGATGTAGATCTGAAACTAGTATAACCTATCCCCACTATAGCTACTTTATTCATCTTCTTTTTAATCCCTCCTCATTTATTTGGTTATTCTTGTCCTCCGTATATATAGCAGCTTTTGAAGGATCCTTAATGCCTTTAAGTTTTTATTTCTATAGGGCACTTACTTATTCCTTCCCAAAATAAGAAAATATATATAAACATTCAAATTTATGGCAAAATTTCATGCATAAAATAAAAGCAAAAATACATGACAACAGGGGAAAAGTTTTCCACCACTTTTGGCCGCATGCTTAAGTTAAAACTAATAAAACAGATAAAAATAGTATTTTAACAGAGAAAGTATCGTGGCCTAATTTAAGTGCCAATCAAAAGTAGAGCTTTAACTATCACATAGGAATATTGATGAAGTAGCCTGGATAATTACTCTCCTTTAAAATCTGCCTCTCTCCTTTCTTTAAAAGATTGCAAGCCCTCAAGCGCGTCCTGGCTTTGCATTATAGGCATGAGATCGGGAAGAAGTCTCGATATAGCCTTTCTGGTTCCATCTACCCTGGCTCTTCGTGCCGACAGCAAAGAAGTTTGCACGGCAAGGGGAGCCTGTTTCGCTATTCTATTTGCTAGTTCCAGCGCTCTTCCGTATTGTTCGCCGGGCTCGGTTATTTCCTGGACAAGCCCCAGGCGGAGAGCTTCTTCGGCATGAATTTCATCGCCAGTCAATAAATAACGCATGGCGTTTCCCCATCCCACCTCCTCAAACAAGCGGACAGTAGCCCCTCCTACCGGATATATCCCTCTCTTGACCTCAATCTGACCAAAACGCACATCTTTAGCAGCCACACGCACATCTGTAGCCAATAAAAGCTCTAAACCAATGGTAAAGCATATCCCCTGAGCTGCCATTACCATGGGTTTTGCCAGCCTGTTGTCTTCATCCAGGCCCATGGGATCTATGGAGCCTTCCGGGAGCTCCGGAAAATTCCCTTCTCCAAAACTGCCCGCCCACTTTATAAGTTCCAAACCGGCAGTAAAATGTTCCCCATGGGCAAAAAGCAAACCACACCGTAAATCTCGAGTATGGTGAAGCTTTCCGTAGGCCCGAGCAAGGTCCCGGTACATTTCTACATCAAAAGCATTTAATTTATCTGTCCTCTTTATCCCTATCAATAAAACATGACCCTCTACCTCTACCGTTATTTTGCCTTCACTCATTTTCTATTCACTCCTTTAGCACCCGCGTATAATTTTACTTGCTTTCCTATTTTCACATCAGGAACACACTCTTTGTATAACCCCTTCCCCCTATACCTCGATTTTTTTCTTTCCCGGCTTTAACAACTCAAATTTAACCGCTTCTAAGGCAGCAAGCACAATAGCATACCGGCGGCTGTTAATCTTTCGCACCGGTTTTTCCCCCATGGCCATTTGGATGAGCTCTACAAAGTGATATACGGGTGGTGAGCCGGGAGAAAGCATGCGCATCATATTCATGGTAAAATAGCAGCCATTGCAATAGGTAGTTGTTAATTCAGATCCTGTCTGCCCGGTTTCCCGCAATCGTTTTACTCCTTTGAAAACCACATCCACTAAACTGTAACGGGTAGCGGCATAGCCTAAACCACAGCAACGCATATTTTCCCAACTATGCTCCATCTCCTTGACAGAAGCACCAATCATAGTCAGCACATCTCTGGTTTCCTGTAAATATTCTTTTCCCAAACTGCTGCCATGGCAACTGTCCTGTATACTCACGCTCACATTAAGTGATTTTTTGATAGGAATAGATCCACCTTCCAAACGTTCTTTTAGCCATGAAACTATCGGCACAAGCTCTACTTCATAATTAATACCGAAAGAATTGGGAATAAGATTAGTAAGTGTATTGTAGCATGCGGGGCAAAAAACCAGGAGACGTTTCACACCCAAGCCTTTAAGCTTTTCCTGTAGGTTGATGGCACACCGCCGGGCCTCATCTAAAAGCCCCAATCGGAAAGCAGGCTCACCGCAACAATAACTGCGATCACTGAAAACGGGGATTCCGGCAAATAATCGGGAATCCACAATATAAGGATCATAATGCTGATTACAACCCAGGAAAAGCATTTCTTCAGCACCGGAAGTATTTTTCCATCTATGCAAATTTTTGCGTTCTCTCCGGCTCAGCCACTTCTCCAATTTAGACCATACATTTACCTCACCGTGAAAGGGGAGCGCTCTTTTAAAAACGGGCGGTATTCCTTCTCTTTGATAACGCTCATACCAGCGATAAATAATAAGGTTGTAAGGTCGAGCACCCTGAGGGCAGTAACTGTCACAATTCATGCAGTTCGTACATACATTCATTACTTCCGGAACATGCTCCCCCTTTACCAGGCGAACAATAAAATCGCTTCCTTCTTCTGCGTTACATTTAATCCAATCACATTTTGCCAGGCATTCCCCACAATAATCGCATTTCTCCGAAGCAAACATGTCTTCCAGCCTGATACCGCCTTTTTTATTACTATTTGCCATTGGGGTTTTTCCTTTCTATTTCTTATTTTTCCCGGTTTCAGAATGATCACAACAGCATTCTAAACGACAACCAATACTTCTTTCCGGCATCAATGGCCTCTCAAAAATTTCTTTTCTGCTGACCTGCCACTTTACAGTATTTTGCTCCCTAAGAACATTGAACAAAGAGTAAGGAAACCCTGAAGTCATATAATCGGGCCGGTTTAAACCCCATCCAATACCCCCGGCGCAAAAGTGAGAAACATTAACAAGGCCTGTTTGGTAAGGAATAACGGTAGAATTGCGGCAAATAGACATATCGGCCATGAAAGCGTTAATAATTCGATCAAAAACATTACAGGCAAAAGGATAACGAAATATGGACTCGGTAAACTTCATCCACCATTCTTTCTTGCTGAGGAAATAAAATAATTTGTTGAAGTTTATGGTTAAGGTAGATTTCAAAGTAAAACGATGGTTACCGAGAATCCCCAGAGCACTTTTGTCCAGTTCTCCGGCTAAATTCAGGGCACTATTATGCCATCCTATCCGAGAAAGAATAAGCCTTAATAGTTGCGGACTCCCCCTTATAATTACGATATCAGGTTCCAGGCCTCTTTTAGAAAAAGACAGCAGTGAAGAAAGGTAATATCCCCAAACTCCTTCCATACGGGGAGCTAACCTTTTTTCAAAATTATTTGCCGGTTTTTTTAAACCCAATACCACCGGAGACCACTGGCAAGTTAATATGGAATCAGCTAAAACAAGTAATTCTTCATCTTGCGCCGCTCTTCTTACCGCATCACAGTAGCTAATCCCTTGATAAACTCCCATTCTTGTTTGTAAATCTTCCCGAGGCTCAAAAAATGCCTTCACCGCCACAGGTTTTGTCTCTAAATAAACTTCCTGCACAGTCTTCACCTCATTTGAGAAAACTAACCCCAAGCATAATAGGTCTGCCTCTAAAAAAACATTTAATCTAAATTGCCTTTACTCTATAAACAAAACCAGAATGTTCTTCATTAAAATGCTAAATACATTATAGCAGGAAAATTACCACAATTAACAGTATTCCCCCGGATAAATAATCTAAAAATGAATTTATTTATCTTAATTTTATGGAAGGCTTTTTTTACACTTCTGTTGCGCCTTAAACAATTCCCTCTTCTTTCAAACGATTAATTTCTTTGTCAGATAAACCCAGCAAAGTTTGCAAAACCTCATAAGTATCTTCTCCCAGGGAAGGAGCAGTTTTAGTAATATCACCGGGTGTATGCGATAATTTAACCGGCACGCCGGAAACACTAACCTGACCGCCATTAGGATTCTCAATCTCTACAATCATGTCCCGCGCTTGCACCTGAGGATCTTTAACCAGATCGGGAATGCTATTGATAGGGCCACACGGGATGCCAGATTTTACTAATATATCTATCCACTCCCTGCCGGTCTTTTCCATTAGCCTTTGCTCCAGGATCTCCTCTAATGCGCTGTAATTTTCTACTCTTAACGAATTAGTGGCAAAACGTGGATCTTCAGCCCATCCCGGACAACCGAGAACCCGGCAAAGCTCCTTCCAAAGCCCATCATTACCTGCCGCAATTATTATATAACCGTCACACGTTCGAAAAGAACCAAACGGGGCCAGGGAAGGATGTCGGTTTCCGATGGGCTCAGGAACCTCTCCAGCAGTCAAGTAACGGGAAATATGATTTTCCAGCAGAGCAACCTGGCAATCAAGCATGGCTACATCAACTTTCTGTCCTTCGCCGGTCTTTTGCCGATGTAAAAGGGCCAGGACAATCCCATAGGCCAGATAAAGCCCTGCAGCAAGATCCCCTATAGAAACTCCCACCCTGGTAGGACTCCCCCCTTTTTCACCGGTTACACTCATAATACCGCCCATTCCCTGAATAACAGCATCGTAAGCCGGACGATCCCGATAAGGGCCACTGTGTCCGAATCCCGAAGAAGAAGCATAAACAATACCCGGATTTATTTTTTTTAACTCTTCATAACCCAATCCCAAATCATCCATCACCCCCGCGCGAAAATTTTCCATCACTACATCCGCCTCACACACAAGATCTTTAAATAATTGCTGCCCGGCAGAAGATTTCAGGTCAAGGGCAATACTTTTTTTATTACGGTTTATACTCATGAAGTAAACGCTGGTATCATTGCTATGAGGGCCAAATTGCCTGGAATCATCTCCTCCCGTATGAGGATTTTCTACTTTAATCACTTCCGCGCCAAAATCAGCCAATTGCATAGCACAAAAAGGCCCGGCAAGCACCTTGGTGAGGTCGAGCACTCTAATATCATTCAAAATCATTAAAAAAGTTTCCTCCTTTCTTCCTTGCACCGGCAACAAGAGAATTCTGCCTTCATAAATATTTATCTTTTCCCCAAAATCGCTTCAGCAAATATAGGGTGTCCCGGGTTTTAGCTGTTCTTAAAAGCTTATATGGCGCTTACTTTCCGAAACAAATATCTAAATTTTCATTTTCCAGTGTTTATTAAATTCTTCAAGGAATAAAACATCCCTTTTATTTATAATAACACTGCAAGCACTATCCTTCGAGATAATACTCAAAACAAGAAGGATTAGAGGAACTCTTAATCGTAATATTATAAAGTAAGGCAAATATAACCCTTAAGTTTCACAGGGGAACAGGCGGCAACAAAAACGAAGCCATGAACAGGGTGAAGGAGTGATTCGCAGCATGCAGTTCAGGAAACTCGGCAAAACAGGCCTTAAAGTATCGGCAGTGGGATTTGGAGGGATTCCTATCCAACGCCTGTCACTTTCGGAAGCAGTTTCTGTGGTAAAAAAAGCTTATGAACAAGGCATTAATTTTTTCGATTCCGCCCGCAGCTATACAGATAGTGAAATCAAAATAGGGAAAGCGCTTGCCGGAATTCCCAGGGAAAATATTATTTTAGCCACAAAGGTACGCATCCGCAGCTACGAAAGGGTTAAAAAAAATATTGATGAAAGCTTGAATAATTTACAAACAGACTTTATAGACCTTTATCAACTGCACAACGTCAGTAATTCAGAGGAATTAAACCTGATTTTCGAAAATGACTGTGTAAAAGCTCTAAAAGAAGCCCAAAAAGAAGGTAAAGTAAGGTATATCGGCATAACTTCACATAATCCTGAAATAGCGGTTCAAGCCCTGCAAAGAGAAAGCTTTGATACCGTCCAATTTCCTTTTAATGTAGTGGAACCGGAA
This sequence comes from Syntrophomonadaceae bacterium, assembly GCA_003550565.1. Taxonomy (GTDB): domain Bacteria; phylum Bacillota; class Dethiobacteria; order DTU022; family PWGO01; genus B1SED10-75. The sequence continues at coordinate 7,539 of PUKQ01000159.1, read as the reverse complement.
GCTATGGAAGAACTTTTGCCTTTGGCTCAAAAGATGGAAGTGGGAACCATTATTATGAAGCCTCTTTGTGGAGGGGCTTTAAGCAATAACGAGACGGCGGTTAGAGACCTGCTGAGCTACCCCGTTTCCACTATTATCCCGGGCATGCAAAAAGAAGAAGAAGTATTAAAAAATACCAGGGCCGCAGAAATGCCTCCACCGACAAAAGAAGAAAAGGAAAATCTGCTGAAAGAAGCACAAAAACTGGGCACTCGCTTTTGCCGCCGCTGTGAATACTGTCTTCCCTGTCCGGAAGGCATTAACATTACTTTTTGCTTTTTAATGCTCGGCTACTGGAAGCGATATAAACTTTATGAATGGGCTCAAGACCGTTATGATTCCCAAGAAATTAAAGCTTCAGCTTGTAAAAACTGCGGCGAATGCGAAGAAAAGTGCCCTTATAAGCTTCCCATACGGGAAATGCTGCAAGAGTGCCGGGATATTTTCGAAAAGTAAAGCCACCCCTAACTTAGTTTTGCTGCAACAGCCAATTTGTCATGGGTTCGAAAACCATTTGTTTGCAATAGTCGGAAACAAAGAGATCAGCATGAGCCATCTTAATGTTTTCATCTCCGGCGACAAAATAATCTTTTACCTCACTGGAAGCAGCATCAAGCACAGCCAGGGCATTTTCTCTGGAAACAATGCCATCCGCATTGGAAAGAACACACAATATAGGGTTGCTCACCTTTTGCATTAAACTGGTAAAGCTTTTACCCTCTATAAATAATTCCTCATTTTTCACCCAGTAAGCAAGCTGGTAATTGAGAAGACAGTTAGGATTTTCTATTGCTTTTAAAAGCGATTCCGGATCCTTGGTATCAACTATTTCGGGATGCAAATATATAGAAATTAAACGGGGCATTCTTAATACCAGCGGCAATGCTAATCTAGCCAATTGACGTGTATGGTTCAATTTTACCTGTTTCAAAAGTTTAGGCCAGTAAGTTACCATTACAAATGCCGGGTGAACATTAACCATTTTGAAAGGAGCTCCAATTCCTACCAGTGCTCCCACCTTATCAGGATTAATTAAGGCGGCATATAAATATGCATAAGCACCCCCCAGGGAGCCCCCGATAAGATCAACTTTATCCCTTTGGCTTTTGGTCATCTCTAAAATATGATCAACCGCCACTTTTAAATCATTATATACAATATCCTCTATAGTGTACTCTATGCAACCTCCATTACAGCGTGAATCGCCCTGATTGCGAAAATTAATTGACCAAACTTCAAAACCTTGCTTCACTAAATACTCTTCCATAGAAACATCCCAGGGATGATAGCTAAAAATATAAGCACTCATTCCATATCCCGGTATAATACCTATGGGCTTCAGTTCAGGATTATGCCTTTCCGGGTCATGGGACTGCTTCAATACCATTATCCATCCTGCTCCATTAAATACATGGTGATAGTTAGTATTCATGGTTCCTCCTTTATTATCTCAATTATGCTCCTATAATTAGATAATTACGTGCTTATTTAAGGATATTTTTTTATACTCGAGTAAACGGCAAAAAAACCTCCTTCAAATGTTTAGGTTAAATCTTCAATCCTTTCCTCAGCGGCATCGCCAATCACGGGTAGTTTAACTTTATCCCCCTGGTAGCTCTTATACATTAAAAGCACCCAGAGAATAAAAGTAACAAAATATAGAAGTGTAATTATAATATCAATTATATCCAAAAGTACGAAAAAACCGGGTAATTCCCAGGCCTGGGTTAAAACAATGATCCAATCTATACCCGCAAAAACCAGAAATATTATGGTAATAAGCCCAAAAGTCATAACCGACTGCATGGCATGGAAACGAATTAATTTATTTTCCTTCTCCATAAACAGGAAAAATAGACCGCTAACCCAACCCAAAACATAACAAAGCAGACTTGCATCACGTTCTCTTAAATTTAGCTTTTTTATCCCCTTTTCTTCTTTTTCTTTCTCTTTTGTAAAAGCAGCGGAATTACCATTTTCCTTCATAAAATTGCCTCCCCTTTTTATTTAAAAATCTAATTAATTAGCTAACCGGTTCGTTATCAAGATAATCAATCAAATCAGCCGAAACTTCCAAAATGGCAAAATTTTCTCTTTCATTTTCCAACCATGATAAAAATTCATGGGTTTTAACCCAGTAAGACCATACCGCCGCCGCAAATTTAACTCCTGCTTCCCTTGCCGCAAGCAGATCGCTTATAGAATCACCCACATAAACCACTTTCTGCGCTTCTGTCAGAGGTATTCCCAGTAATCGCATGGCTTCAACCAACCCATCAGGATGAGGCTTGGGGTGGATCACCTCATTATCGGTTATCACCACATCAAATTCACCCAAATTTACTTGAGCGCTGGTAATCTCCCAGGCAGGTCTACTCTTACCGGTTACTATACCCAGCAAAAAACCCTTTTCCCGTAGTATTTCCAGCATGGAAATAACCCCGGGAAAAGCTCCTTGAAATAATTCCGCGTGCAATTGACTATAATTATCTAAAAAAATATTAAATGCTTTTTCTGCCAATTCTTCGCCCACCAATTTTTCCAGGGCCCGGTATTCCGAAGTAGGCTTCAACGCCTCTATTTGCTTCATATCAAGTAATTCTACATCAGGAAAGTGCTCCATGGTTTTAAAATATGTTTGCAAATACAAGTGCAATGTATCTATAAGAGTCCCATCTAGATCAAACAATACTGCTTTTATCATAATTATAATTATATCTCCACATTTGTATTTGTGTTATCTAGTTAATAGTTTATCATTCTATGAGCGTTTTCCGATTTCCTGCTTTTATTAACTTATAAATAAAAACAGGAGTTCACTCATTAAGTAATTATGCAAAAACAGACTACCTTTCCCTAAAAAATTATAGGGCAAAAGTGTTTTAAATTATCTTATAAAGATTTAGAAAGAAATAAAGATAAACATGAAAGACAGAAATATCACTTCCGAAAAAAACTTTTATTCCAGTGGATCCGGCCAACCCCCATGAAATTTACCTATAAAATATTCAACCGGGCGGGGGCATAATCCGTAAATCGCCGCGGCCCAGCCGAGCGTGGGAGGTAGCACCATTTCCCTTTTCTTTTTGATCAGTCCTTTCATGATGGCTCGGGAAACTTTTTGCGGCGAAAAATCACGGCTGATGCGGAAAAAAAACGATTTTTTAACCCTTTCTATATGCCCTTCTACCAGGGGGGAGTCTACAAAAGACGGATATACGGCCATCATGTGAATACCATGTTTTTTTAATTCCGGCCTCACTATATTGGCAAAACCATAGAGGGCAAATTTAGAAGCCCCATAAGCAGAACATCCCGGAAAAGCCAATCTACCGGCAAGCGAAGAAAGCAATACGATAGATCCACTGCCTTGTTCCACCATATAAGGCAAAGACGCTTTAACGCAATTCACCGTTCCCTTATAATTTACTTCCATGGTTTCATGCATGGTTTCCAATGGAAGAGAAACCAAGCCTCCCGCTTTGAAAGTGCCGGCACAGTTTATTAATATGTCAATTCTTCCCCATTCCTTTATTACTTGATCTACCATGGAAGAGACCTCGGTATAATCGGTGACATCAGCAGGCAAAACCATCGTTTTTTCCGTATACATTTCTGCGGCTATCTCTTCTAAATTCTTCCTATGCCGGGCCACCATCACTACTTTGCATCCCGATTCCGTCAAATCAAAGGCCAAAGCTTTACCAATGCCGGAACTGGCACCTGTTATTACTGCTACTTTGCTCTCAAAAAAATGCTCCCTTTTATTAAGCATCTTTTACTCCCCTTTCTCAGGTACATGTCCTCGTCAATTATGTTTGTAATTCTTCCTGTAAAAATTCAGCTTCTATTTCCGCCACTTTTGTGAACATTTCACTGTAATATATATCGAAATGCCCTGTGGGCAAAGGGGCTTCCTTTACATCTTTTATGCGCTGAACGGTTTTCCGCACATCCCCGGCGGCAATAAGTGAATCTTTCTCACCATAAACTACTAATACCGGGCAATTGATGCGGGGGGCATACTTCGCGGGGCGATAGGCGGGAATTTCAAGCAAAGCTTTAGCCGGGCACCTGTTTTGCCAGGAAGTTTCTTCCGGGACTATTCCCATATAACCGGGCAGTGACTCGGGAGTGTTTAGAACAGCAAATGATCTCGGTTCACCCACTATTTTCACGTAATGCCTTTTTTTAAAGATTATACTGCTTAAAAGATCCCTAAGTCCATTGGCAGTGGCCTTAAAAATATAGCCGGGAGAATAGGAGAAAAGCGCTGCAATGCCATCCACAAAGGGAATCTGAGAAACAACCGCCGAAATTCCTTTGTCTATTGCCGCCACCACCAAAACATGCCCACCACTAAAGGAAGTGCCCCAAAGGGCTATTCGGTCGGCATCGACCTCTTCCAGAGTTCGCACATGCTCCACGGCAGCCAACCAATACCGAACGTGCCTGGATGGGCTTACCAGGTTTCGGGGCTCACCTTCGCTGCTCCCAAAGTTACGGTAATCAAAAAGGAACACTGCCATACCTTTTTGGACAAACTTTTCTGCAAATGCAGGTAACTTAAAACTACTTTCAGCGCCAAATCCATGAGCCATAACCACTACCGGCGGCGGCAGAGAACTAGCTTGGGGCATATACAACCACCCGGCACATTTCGTCCCCTTGCTGTAAAAAAAAGAATTAATAATTTCCATTTATATATTCCACTCTTATTTATATATTCTCTCTAATGTTAATTACTACTAAAGAAAATTTAACTTAAATCATTAAGGTTTATGCCGCAAGATATGGTAAAAGCATAACGATAATTGATCCCTTTCTTTAATCTGAATTCATCATGGAGGGCTAACATCCCGGGGATATCACCTCCTGCCCCTTTCTGTTTATAATCAATATTAACGGTAGTATTTACATGAGGGGGCAGTTCATGGATATGTTGAGCCCGATCCAAATCTTCCATTGTATAAGGCCATGCGCTAACATTAAGCAGGGTCTCTCCCGCGTCTTTAAATAGAATCCCCTCCCCCTGCTTATCTGTCATAGCCATCCATCTAACCTCTGAGCGGTTGCCGTTTTCCTGAGGATAAAGGTAATTATGGGCAACCTCCTCTACCGGACAGGAATGAATCGCCACTAATCCACTGGTGTTGCGATCAGGCATTGTCTCATGCGGTCCCTTGCCAAACCAGGTCATGTGATTAAATTCCCCGGGGAGTTCTAACTGCATTCCAAAACGATCCAACTCCCGTAAAGGGGTAAACTCATTATAAACATCTATTTCACCATTTCCATAAACTGTATAAACAGTCAGAAGAGGTTTCAGCCCGTAAAAAATATATGTTTCCACCCTAACTTCAACTGCTGAGTTTTTAAACCAGCGATAATTTATCTTTTTTACCCTTCTATTTACCCCTGCTTTTTTCCAGCAGCTATCTCTTTTTAAAAAGGGCACGTGGTTTCCCAATCCTATGTCATTGCAGGTGGGAACCCGCCAAAAATTAGGCTGCAAAGGAGAAATAAGATACTCTTTTCCCTGGTATTTAAGAGAAAATATACTCCCTTTCTCTTTTTCGATACCCAAACTAAAGGCGTCGCCGGTAATCTTTATTAACGCATTTTCATCTTCCAGGTAAAGGTGATCCTTTTCCCGGTAGGATTTAGAAATTCCTTTGGCTCGCTTTTCGAAAGGAAGGCAAAATTGGTCCCAGGCAACCACGTGCCCTTTGGATGCCCAGGGTTCGTCCTGCTTTAATATGAACTCCAACAGCAGGTGATATTCCGTATTCATTTGTATCTCCGGTCTCGTAAAAGGCACAGAAATATTTTTATATCCCTGTGGTTCAAGGTCAAAAGAATTTATCTCACCCAGCTCCGTTACTACGCCATCTATCATCAATTTCCACCTTATATCTACAAAATCCAGATTGCGAAAATAATACTTGTTTTCTACTTGTAATTCGCCGTTTTGGATATCTACCGGATGCACTTTTATTTCCTGGTAAACTTTTTTTACTTCCCAAAGAGCAGGATGAGGTGTCCGGTCTGCAGCCAGGATTCCATTACCACAAAATATCCCGTCATTAGGCTTATCACCAAAATCACCGCCATATGCCCAAAAATCCTGTCCCTCTCGGGTTTTTCTAAGAATGCTTTGATCACTAAAATCCCAAATAAAACCGCCCATACAGCGTGGGTGTTTTTCAAATGCATCCATGTATTTCTGGAAATTCCCGAGACTGTTTCCCATGGCATGAGCATATTCGCATAATACAAATGGTTTATCCCGGTACTGTTTCTCCCTCACCAAGCGACCCCAGGGATTATTTTGTTCCAATACCCCGGCCCGCACAGTTTCACCCTTTCCAACTTTTTCTACCTGCCGGGGGGTAGCATACATCATGCTAAAAAAGTCAGAAACATTCAGCACATGATCGCCTTCGTAGTGAATAGGGCGGGTGAGGTCTACTTGCAGGGCAGCTTCCTTCATGGCATGAAAAGTATCTCCATAGCCCGATTCATTGCCTAAAGACCATATAATCACGCAGGGGTGATTTTTATTCTGTTCCACCATACGCACCATGCGATCAATGCAGGCCGCTTTCCAGTGAGGATTACTGCCCGGAATGCGGTGCCGTAAGCCGTGCGTCTCCAGGTCGGCCTCATCCATAACGTAGATCCCATAACGATCACACAAGTCATAGAAGCCAGAACTATTTGGGTAATGGCTGGTGCGGATGGCATTGATGTTATTAGATTTGATCAGTTTAATATCTTCTTCGGTCACATGGAGAGGGACAGCATGCCCATACAAAGGATGAAACTCATGCCGGTTTACCCCTTTAAGAAGTACGGGGAGGCCATTGATCAAAAAACGCCCTTCCCGTATTTCTACCTTGCGGAAGCCGAAGCGGCACCAGCGCACTTCGATTATTTCTCCGTAATCGTTGTGTAAAAGAAGCATAAGTTTATACAAATGGGGAGTTTCGGCAGACCATTTCCGGGGATTTTTTACAGGAACGTTTATCTTTAAGGTCTGTGAAGATCTACTGTTTATATCAATCTTTTCTATCGCCAATACCTCTTCAGACACAAAATGCCCGTTCGGATCAAGCATACTCACCTGTAAAAAGTAATTAGATACATCATATTCCCCAAGATTATGTATGCAGGCATTAATGAATAGGTCTGCATCTTTATAGTTCTCATCAAGGTCACATCGGGCAAAAAAGTCACGCATTGTTACTGAAGATGTGGTTACCAGATAAACATCTCGAAATATGCCCGATAAACGCCACATGTCTTGATCTTCCATGTAACTCCCATCTGACCACTTGTAGACCATCACAGCCACTGTATTTATTCCTGAGCTTAGCAAAGAAGTAATGCAGAATTCCGCCGAGTTCATGGAACCCTGGCTGTACCCCACTTTTGTCCCATTTATCCATACGTGAAAAGCCGATTTTACGCCGGAAAAATTAATAAACACTTCCCTGC
>PUKQ01000169.1 GCA_003550565.1 Syntrophomonadaceae bacterium | reverse complement strand
GGCGGTTTTCTATTGAATTCAATTCCCCCCATATCATCGTCCCCTGAGCATCGGGGTAAACAATAACTCCGGTGGGCAATTTCGAAGTAGAGGTTCCGGCAAGCAAGTCATCATCGTCTATTATCGGTTGCCGTTTGCTCATCAAGTAATAGAAAGCCTCAGCCTGCCTAAGTTCCGGATTCCAAGGGTTTCCGTCCCTGTCGAATTCCAGCCCTTCCCTCCTGAACCATTCAGTAAGCAATTTGGGGCGCTCAGTACATAATTGAGGTTTTTCGTTGAAATGGCGGTCTAATTTCTTTTGCAGACGCGGAAAGTGGTCTATATTATATTCACCCAGATAAGGATCTTGCAACCATTTTACCCCCGGATCTTCCCGGATGCCTTTTAAAGATTCCTTACGTCTATTGTAAAATGATGTGGTCATATCATTTTCGCCGCATGAAATGCTCTCTTCGGATTTACTATGATTTTTTTTAGGGCGTTGCGATTTTGCCATTTTATTCTGCTGCAGGTTATTCATTAGCAATGAGGTATAATAGTTGAAAAGTTGCAGGTAGGAGATATTGCCATCTATAATTAATTTGTTTTGTAATATCAAATTTAAAAGTTCATGAGGGGCAGAGGTAATCATTTCCCGCAATAATCTTCCTTGCACTGAAATCAATTTTACATCGACATCTTGGGGAATACCCCGCATAACTTTAACTTTTCCATTTAAAAAACTAAGTGCCCAACCTTTATCCTCAGGGCTGCCTTGAAAACCAATGGCAAAATTTATCCACCCATCTGAGCTGCTTAAGTATTTGCGAAGAGCGGGCCGATAGTTAAAGTTAACCGAAAATAAATAAAGCAACCCCGGCATAAGATAATTCACGAGAAAACTCCCCCAAAAAATACCTTCTTCTTAACATCCTTATTTGCAGTTATTATAACACATAAAGGGACAGAGAGACAGGAAATGTGACAGTGGGGACGGGGCAATTTTGTCACATTGAAGTTTGCTGCCGATGATAATTTTGATCTTTTTTTGCTCACAGCTTGTTGCCCACAGCATAACTAAAGAACAAGCCAAAAAGAGACTAGTATTTAGCCCCTAATAAAATTGGAAGCAAATTGAGAGGACATAGGCTACCAAGGGATATCTTAAGGATAAGGAATGTGACAAAATTGCCCCGTCCCCACTGACACACAAAATTGCCCCGTCCCCACTGACACACGGGAGGGGTTATTTTTGAATTCGGCGGAGAACTTGCTGATGAGGGAAGATCATGCCCTCTTTACTTTTACGCACTATATTTTTTCGAACCCGGGGTATCTTCATAATTACCTTCAATCCGGCGTTGGTGAAGCGAGAATTTATATTTTTTTGAGGGAAATCAAATAGGTTGTATTTGCGATAGAATCTATAATCTTCCTGAAAGATACCGCTCATGTTGTAAATAAGGTCCCTGAAAACAAGGTGCCCGCCTCTTCCCCTGAAAGTTTGCGGTTTAACGCAATTATTTTCCATGAAGGTGGCAAATCTGGAAGTAAAGTTTTTTAACAAAAGAGTAATATCTTCGCCGGAAGAATACTCGTCTGTTACAAATCCTACCAGGTTAGCCCGGTTTACTTCTACGTTGGCTTGCAATATTTCTCTCAGGTTAGGTATTTGCCGCAAAGGCCCGGAAACGATGTAGCCCATCTGCTTTCCCATCAGGTAGGGGCGATGCCCGTTGCAAAAACATCGGTCAAAAAATAGTTTCCACCTGGAAGAGAGGAAGCGATCTACAACAGTTCCGGCATAGATTACTGCATCAGCTTCAATTATTTTTTGCCAGGCTTTCATAAAATCATCGCGGTAAATACAGGTCCCGTCATAGCCGCATCTGATACACCCCCGGCAGCCTCCTTTCAGGTCTAATTCCTGTAATTTTATAATTTCTACCTCTGCCGGCATTAAAAGAGAAAAATTACGGACCATGTTTGCCAGGTTACAATCTTCACTGTAATGGTCGGTGAGCAGAGTTACTTTTTTAGCGCCGTCAGCGGGCACGTTATCCTCAAGTTCCGGCCGGTAATAGGGTGGAGAATAATTAACAGGCTCATATCTTTTTTCCAGAAAAGCTTCCTGCTGCACACAAGAGCAAAAATCTTCCCAAAAGCAGGAGAGGTTTTTTCTTTCGGCGGGTTTTGTAAGGTCGTTCATGGCCGCAGAAAAGCCTTCCAGGTAATTCATTCCCCAGTCGCATGATATTTGATGGATATAATTATGAGCGGTATGATCGTAAAAGTGGGCGGAAGTAGAAATAGAAGTAGCGTATTTGCCGGCAAAACAATTTGTTGCATTTTTTTCTTCTACCAGTTCGATGAACCTTTTCAGCTGATAAGGAATTAAAAATGTGTATACGGGATAGCACCATACTAAGGCATCGGCCTCATTTATTGTATGCTTCACCCGGGAAAAATAATCATTGTTATTTTCCAGTTTTGCTATATCCTCCCCTATATTTATCACCTGAAAGTTTTGGGAGATAAATATTTTTTCCAGGTAGTGAATATATTGCCTGGTGACACTGAAATCACCTTTGGGGCTTCCGTTGAGGACCACAGTTTTCAAAGGTGAGTTCTCCTTTGGCAAAACTCTTTTGGTAGCCATTTAATTCCCTCCGTTTCCCGTTTCCCGGCATAATCCAAGTAGTTACCGAGGCGGTTGGGCATTTTTATACAATCCTTCAACTATTAATAACCCGGCACTAACACTTAATACCATAATAACAGCGCCTCCTCCAAAAACCACAGGAGAAACAAAAAGCATATTTATTACGGAAGAAAATTCATAAGAAAAT
>PUKQ01000110.1 GCA_003550565.1 Syntrophomonadaceae bacterium | reverse complement strand
TGACTGCTTCTTCCAGGGCCAGATTAATGGGAAAGATTTGCTCTTTTTTCAGGCCGTTTTCCTGAATAAAGGTTTCCACCGCCTTGGCCACACGCTCTACTTCCTTTAAATCATTCTGTAAGGTGATATGCATAGTATCTCTCCCGTTGCCGTAGTATGGGTTTAACAACAAAGATCTCTATACATGGTGCCTATTATCCATCCATTGCCTGTGAGGTCTTTTAACATGAAGAATTGATCTTATCCTTAACTATTACTCCAAATAGGCTTTATTTCCTGCAAATCATTTGAGGGAGAAAGGAATGTGGAGGTACAGAGAAAAAACTTCAGGATATGAGCAGGGAAGTACAACTATTGTAGAGAAAATACAACAGAAGTGTGTATATTTTTAAAAAATCCCTCCCAGGATTCTGACATATGAAGTGAAGGAGACCTGTACATGATATGGGCAGATTATCTGTTCCTCTTCAGCTTATTTGTGATCTGGCTTTTGATTCTTTATAATGTGCTCCTCACCGTTTCGGCCTATGCCTACAGGGAGTGGTATGGGAAGGTGTTTACAGAGAATCATGAAAAAACTTGGGATGATGAGACTTTTCAATGGCCCATGGTTACTGTTCTCATACCGGGTCATAATGAGGAGGAAGTCATCTATCGAACCCTCCTGGCCATTGCCCTGCAAAAGTATCCCCAGGATAAACTGGAGATTATACCTATTAATGACGGTTCAACGGATGGGACAGAAAGGCTCATGCAGTATGCTGCCCAGAGATTTTCCAATATTAAGCCTTTAAATGTTCCCAAGGACATTGCTCGCCAGGGCAAATCCAATGCATTGAATTATGCACTGGGAGTGGCTAAAGGGGAGATTATTGCAGTATATGATGCGGATAATACGCCTGATAAGAATGCTTTATCCCATATTTCGCAGGTTCGGGATTTGTATTGTTGGACTCTCTTATCAAAAAATCATTCTGCCAACGAACTGTAGCTTCCAACAGCTAGACCAAGCTTGTTGATCAGATCGATATGTCGATTGTGGATATTTCCCACATTGGAAAAATAGGTGCCATCAAGGGTTTCACCTTCGTAGTGAACAATCGGCGCGAACTCTTTTATGAGTTGATGGGTGGTTGCCTTGGGGCTAATATTTTCTTTTGCCAAATGTTCCAGAACGCAATAAGCCATGAGTGCAATAAAAGTAATCAGAGTAAGCCCCAAAATCCTCCCTTCAATATGTAAAAACATGGGTCTGACCTTGAGCTTAGACTTGATGTATCGCATGGGTTGTTCAACACTATATTTTTTGCGAGTTATCTGAAACAAGTCTTCGGTAGTATACTTTTCATCATGCACATTGCTGACTACTGCATAGATGCCGTCCCGGTTTTCTAGTTCAGATAAGAGGTCTGCATCGATTTTATAAACCAAATGAAGAAGGCCATCCTTTTCTTGAACAACAGGTTCACCAAAAACTTTTTGCAAGTATTTTTTCGGCCCTTTAAAACACTGGTCTACTTGCTTTTGTGCATATTCTCTATTTTTGTAACGGCGAATATTTAGCTTGGTCTCTGCTATATCCTGTAGGCGTTCTTTGATTGAAAGTATATATTTATCTCTTTTTTCTCGCTCTAGTTTAGTCTTGCTTTTACTCCAAATTAGCAAACATCGAGCTATGAAAGGAGATATCTCAGACAACTCTTTCTTTTGCTTGTTATTTTGAGGAGCGATGTACACATTTCGTTCTACCACCTTGAATTTAGCACTACCATTCTTGTCCGGAAAAATGCAGGTATCAAACTCTTCTTGCGAAACAGAAGCAATGACTTGGTCAAAATATTGAGAAGCGGGGCAAGGCGCTATAAATCTAATATTATAGTGATTGAGTAGTAAACAGTTGGGGATTGTACCCATAGCACTATCACCAGTAAAGAGGATATCTTGTTTTTCCAGGGCTTCTAGCAAAGTTTTCATGTTTTCAACAACAATAGATTGATCATTGAGGTTGCCGTCAATAACCTCTGACAGTAGAGGGATCCCAGAGTTTTTCTCTACTGATACACTGAGTTTTATTTGTTTAAGATCGGGGCGTTCACCATGTCCAAATCGGATCATTTCCGACCCATTATAGTCTCCTTCAAAATAGATAGATGTTGTATCCCAAAGGATTGTATCAGGGTTAATCCCAAATTCTTGGATAACATGTAGAGCAAGTTTGGTTTGTATTTCATGATAGTATGGGGTTAAATCATCCAATGCTCGCCCAATTCTGTCATCATTCAACCGCATAGGGTCTATATCAAAAAGCAATTGAATTCCACAAATCGCAGCCCAGTATTCTATATCCTTCATAGGAAGTGGTGCATGTAAACGGTTGGCCACCAGGGTTTCTACTACCTGGCCGGTACTCAGTATCTGTCCGTGTTTTTTGCGATCGGGAACAATTGAATCAACGATGGCTTTTATATTCATCCGTTCTAATAGCGGCTTTAGAAGATATAAAGAGCCAAGCAATTTATCCTCTTTATATTTGAATACCTTCATGGGCCTCGGATCAAATGAAGGACCAAACGGGTAATTTCCCCCCATGTTTCCATAGTTCATAGCTACTCCCCCTGGTAAAGCTTATACAGTTGTATTCGCCACTAGGGAAAGTTGTACCTTGTTTGAATATTGTGAATATATAATCGGCTTTATGTATATTATTGCCTTATTACCCATATGATACCATTGTCCTAACCTGCGAAATATGGGCTTAGAGAAACTGGTTCTTAGTAAACAGGAAAATGACGCTAATCAACTTACTTTTGAAAACATGCTCATAATAT
>PUKQ01000202.1 GCA_003550565.1 Syntrophomonadaceae bacterium | reverse complement strand
CGTATCGCAGAAAATACACTCCAGGTTTGTTTACAGGAGGTGTTCCTATTGTACTTAATACCTCACTTGTCACCGGAAAGAGGTTTTCAAAGGAGTGAATGAGTTCGGGATAAAAGTTAAAAGGCACCAGTACTACTTTTTTCCCTGCTTTTTTGGCCTCTTTGGCTTCATTCATCCATTTATATAATAAATTAAAAGAAGCAAGAGATGCTTCCTGGATAGTAGGATTCAAAAGAATACGGAAAGTATTACCAATATTGGCAGGCAAAACCTTTACCAGCCCTTCTATCTCATCCTCTGTCATCCTCTCCGGCAGCCTTGGCAGCACCTTAAATAGAGAGTATACCCGTTCAAACAAACCATTTTTTACTTCTGTTTTCTTGTTTGCCGCTGTTAATGCCTCCATACTTCACACACTCAACCTTTCCGCCTGTTATGTGATGCTAGTTTGCCCCTGAAATAATGAGTTTCACAAAAATGATCCCCTGAACTGCTTTCTTAATTCTAAAAACTAACCGGTAATTTTGTATTCTGCCCGTTCGATGAGTTCTTTTTGCATTTCTTGATTGAGGGTAACAAAATAGGCATTGTAACCTGATATGCGTACCAGCAAGTTTTTATAATGTTGCGGATTTGCCATGGCATCTTGTAATGTAGCTGCATTAACCACATTAAACTGCATTTGCATGCCGTTGTTTTTGAAATATCCGTAAATATAACCCGCCATCATTTCTACGATTTTTTCCCGGCTTCCATTTGTCGGCGGCACAAGCTTTACGTTAAAGGCTATGTTGTTATCCATATGAGAAGGGTCCAGACTAGCCACATCCCGGATGTTGTTCAGGTAGTCTTCTGAAGCAACAGGCTGTGGGGTTAAACCGGGAGTAAAAGCTTTGCCTGCTTTTCTACCTGATGGAAGAGCTCCGGATAGGTTGCCATAGGCTACATGTTGAGACATGGACCAAAAGCCGGTGGTATAGGACCCACCCCGGTAATTTTGGTGGGATGCATAAATATCATGAACGAGGCCTGTAATCCTACTTGCCAGTTCACGGGCCTCCTGATTTCCAGAACCGAAGAGGGGAACTTTGTTCTGAATGTAAGTATGCCAATATGAATCGTCGTTTCCGGAAAAATTTCTATCCAGCGCCTCTTTTAAGCGGGGAAAACTTATCTTTTGTTCTTCAAATATCAACTTCTTTATCACCATCAATGAATCGGTTACGTCAGCCAGTCCAATATTGGCGGTTCCGGAAGTGTTGTAGAGTGCTCCACCATTAGTGACATCCTGCCTCTTTTGCAAAGAGCCTTCTATTAAAGAACTAAGTAAAGGAGTGGGCCGGTAAAGAGAGTGAGCTTCTGCCAGATAGTGGTTAAGCTCCACAGCTTTGGCGATAAGGTATTCCAGCTGGGCGGCAAAAGCATTAAAAAACTCATCAAATGTTTGGAAAGCTTCTAATTCAACACGCCCGGTAGGAGGTCCTAATTCCCAATTCATTAAGGGATGCGTGCCGTTGTTGAGGGCCATTTCCAGGGCAGCTACCAGGTTAAACAGAATTGAACCGGTATGGCCCATATGACGTCCCGAAATCGTGGCTTCCACACATCCGGTAGCCGACCAATCACGGGCGTGTTCCGGGGGATAGCGGTGCTGTTCCAGGGAGGCCAGGACTGCATTGTCATTGTGCATGGAAGGAGTAGCTGCGGTGGTATAGTTTACCTCACAAAGCCTGCGCAAATAGTTGCCGGTATTCACCCGGGGATTAAAGCGGGCATTAACATTGGGATCCCTGATGGTAAGCATTTCGGTTACTTTTAATATTAAATAAGTCATATCATTAACAGCATCTTCACCGGAAGGAGTAACCCCGCCCAAAGTAATTGCCTGATCCGAAGAACTGCCGCCAAATAAATAATTGCCAATATCTGGCACTAAGGGCAAATGATCAGTGCAGCGCATAAACAGACAACCGATGAGCTCCAGGGCATATTTTATGTATTCTTTTCTTTGTGTGGCTTCCTCTATACTTGCCATATCAGCCTCAAAAAAAGGTTGCAGCAGCTGATCAAGCCTGCCCAGGGAGAGTCCTGTGTTGGTGTTTTCCATATGGAGGGCAACCCAAATAATCCAGATACAGTTCACAGCTTCATCTAAAGTTTCCGCCGGATAAGCAGGTACTTTTTGACAAATCTGAGCTATCCTTTGGAGTTCATTTTTGCGCCCGGGATCAGTTTCGGTTAAACTAATCGCCATTGCTTGCTCGGAAAGATTATTTGCATAAGCATTAACCCCTTCCAGGCATGTTTTCATAGACTTAAGAACCTTTATTTGCTTTTCCGGAGGGGAATTATCTTCTGAATGAAACTCCGCATAATTGTTTGTCAAGGGGGAATTTGAAGATGGAGAAGTTGAAGGTGCATAACCGTCTAAGTTTTCATTTGGTAATTCTAACTTTTCTAATTCCGCATTAATCTCACTTATGATCCCGGTAGTTCCTTCCCGTAAAACTTTCGCAAAATCAGGGACGGTGTGTGAAATGCCAACTGATTTCCAAACAAAATAACAAACCCACCGCTCTTCTATTAGCTGGCATATAGGTTTGTCGGCAGTATTTCGCACCCACTCCCGGAAGTTGTGTTCTGCCCAAAAAGAAAAAACATCATGCAAAATATCCTTATCTTCTGAGCTGATGCTATAGGGATTAAGAGGGCGGTTTTCTATTGAATTCAATTCCCCCCATATCATCGTCCCCTGAGCATCGGGGTAAACAATAACTCCGGTGGGCAATTTCGAAGTAGAGGTTCCGGCAAGCAAGTCATCATCGTCTAT
>PUKQ01000011.1 GCA_003550565.1 Syntrophomonadaceae bacterium | reverse complement strand
TTTATTCTTCACCCGGGGGATAAAGAATTTTCGCCCACAGCAAATATACTATACGATGCCCAAGCTTCATCTTATCTTCCCACAGAAGATTATGCCCATTTACCGGGATTAGTAATTAAAGAATTAAAGGTTAACTCTTAATCAAAAAAATTTCTTTAATTGCCCAAATCATTCCAATAGCTATGTTTCATTGAATATGAGCTCAAACAATTTTAATGAATTAATTTAGGTAATATCTTCTTCAAAATCGATAACATCTTCCGAAGATCTACGGGGTGGAGGAGGTGGGGCTTCTGCAGCATACCCTAGTGAGATTAAAGCTACCGGTCTCAAATGAGATGAAAGTGATAATATCTTCGAAACCTCTTTTTCAACAAATGCACCTACCCAGCAAGAAGCAACTCCTTTATCGGTAGCATATAAAAGTAAAGTCTGAATAGCAGCCGCAGTATCCTGTATAGCATAAAGCGAAGAGCCGCGTTGGCCGTAAGTCTTAAATGCACGCTCCAGGTCAATCTGAACCACCACTACTACCGGAGCTTCTAATATCCATCTCTGATTTAAAGCTGCAGCTGCTAATTTTTCTTTTATATGGCTTGATTGGATAACCGTAAACTTCCATGGTTGAACATTACCGGCACTGGGAGCATTAAGAGCCGTCTCCAATAAATCACGCAATAAATCCCGGGGCAAAAGATCTTCTTTAAAGCTACGCACACTTCGGCGTTTCTTGGCCAAATCTTTAAAATCCATAATTAAACACCCTTAAATTAATTCTTATAAATCCATTCTTCCATCCAGAGCCCTTCCCAAAGTTAGCTCATCGGCATATTCCAAATCGCCTCCCACCGGCAGACCAAAGCCTATCCGTGTTACCCTGACTCCCAAGGGTTTAATCAAACGTGAAAGATAGCTTGCAGTAGCATCACCTTCAACATTGGGATTCGTAGCAATTACCACTTCCTTGATGCCTTTTTCTTCTACTTTTTTCTTTAACTGTGGTATTTTAAGTTCCTCCGGGCCAATACCGTCAATGGGAGAAAGGGCACCATGCAAAACATGATAAAGGCCTCGGTATTGCCCTGTTTTTTCCAAAACAAGCACATCGCGGGGAAATTGAACCACACATATTACTTCTTGCTCACGCTTTGGGTCGGTACATATATTACAGGGATCTTTTTCCGTAAAACTGGCACATTCGGAACAATAACTTATCCTTCTTTTCGCATAAACCATGGTTCTCGCCATCTGTTCTACTTCTTCAGAAGATTGAGATAGAAGAAAAAAGGAAAGCCTTTGAGCCGTTTTTGCCCCTATTCCCGGGAAAAGGCGAAAAACCTCGATTAATTCCTCCAAAGCCGGTGGATAACTCAATGAAGCTCCTCCTTCAAATTATCTAAGCACCTACATCAAACCAGGAGGCAAGTCCAGCCCTCCTGTAACTTTTTTCATTTCTTCAGAAGTCATGTCATCCACACGTTCCATTACTTCATTGACAGCAGCTACAACCATATCTTCTAACATATCTTTATCTTCGGGATCTATAACTTCCGGAGAAATTTCAATGGAAAGCAGTTGCTTTTTACCATTAGCTACCGCACGAACGGCACCACCTCCACTGGTAGCTTCTAATTCTCTTTGTGCTAATTCTTCCTGCAATTTTGCCATTTGATTCTGCATTTTTTGAACCTGCTTCATCATTTTACTAAAATCCGCCATTTTTTCTCCTCCTTAATTAATTCTCATTTTCAATTATTTCACTGCCCTCAAACAATCTTAAAGCCTCTTTTATAATAACTTCATCATGTTGGAAATTTCGAGACGATTCATTGTCATTTTTATTGTTCACATCTTCGTCCTTTGTCTCAAGTTGCTCGGATTGTCCCTCTAAAAGATCATCGTAAGGCAAGCTGTTTTCTTCCGGCTCACCCACTTCTTTACTTTGATTATCTTCTTGTAATGTTTTTTCCAGATGAGGTTTTTCTGCATTGGATTCCTCTACATTTTTCTCTAATTGAACCTTCCCTGATTCACTATTCAATTCAGAATTATCATTTTCCTGCCCATCTGATGACACCAGCATTAGGCGAATGTCTTTTCCGGCTACTTCACTGGCCTCTTTTTCAATATACCTGCGCTTACTTGAATCAGCAAACATTTTTTTTATAAAATGATATTTATTTTGCTCACAGCTCACATAAAAAATGTTGTTCTCCATTTTTTTTACCCGTAATGATTGAAGTAAAGCAAGAGTACTTTGATCTTTTTGAAAAGATTCTAAAATAAGAGCCCACATTTTTTCCGTTGTAGCAGGTTCACCTTGCTCAGTAGATGAAACAGCCTCATCCTCATTATTGGAAACCTCTTCCCCGGGAGGATCATCATCCTCGTAAAAATTACTTTCTTTCCTTTCACCTAAATTTTGATGATCTTCATGGCCTGTTTGTTCTGAACTTGAAAGATCACCATTATCTTTTCTTTCTTTTTTAAATGCCCGGCTGTCTTCTATCTTCTCTGCTTTTTCCTCTAAACTTTCCGATACACCATCTGAAGCAGCTTTAGCGGCTCTTAGTAAATTTAAAAAGGCTATTTCCAATATAAAATGAGCATGCTCGGTAAAACGTATCTCCCCACTTGCCTGGTGAAGAATAGAAATCATTTCCAGGAGCGAATTGCGATGGAATCTATCTTTATATTCCAGAGCAGATTCTCGGTATCTTTGCTCCTCAATTACATCCGGGCCTGCCGCCTGCGCTACCAGTAACTGTTTAAGAAACAAAATCTGTTCTTTTAGGAATAAGTATAAATCTTTTCCGCCAAAAGTTACATCGCGAATTACTTTCAGCCCTTTCACAATATCTTCCTCAGCTAATGCTTCTACCATTTGCTTAACTGTTTCTTCTCTAGCTAATCCGGCAAGAGTGTACACCATTTCAGCAGTAACATGACCTTCGCCAAAAGCACACGCCTGCTCCAATAAGCCCAGTGCGTCACGAATAGCGCCTTCAGAAAGCTGGGCTATCAACGCAATTGCCTCTTCTTCATAATTCCATTCTTCTACAGATGCAATTTCTTTAAGCCTCTCTTTTACTTCTGAGGCAGTTAAAAGGCGAAAATCTAGCCGTTGACAGCGGGAAACAACAGTAGATGGCAATTTGTAGGGCTCAGTAGTGGCAAGTATAAAAAGAACTCCTGAAGGAGGTTCTTCTAATGTTTTCAATAAGGCATTAAAAGCTTCCTGAGTAAGCATATGTACTTCATCAATTATATATACATTATTTTGTCCTTCACTGGGTGCATAGCGCGTTCTTTCCCTTAAATCCCGTACTTCATCTATACCACGGTTAGAAGCAGCATCAAGTTCAAAAACATCCATAGATGAACCGGTTAGAATCTGCTGGCAAGAATCACATTCTCCACATGGCTCCGCCATTGTTAAATTATTACAATTTGCCGCCCGGGCCAAGATTTTGGCCACGGTAGTTTTACCTGTTCCACGAGGGCCACAAAAAAGATAAGCATGGGAAACATTATGGCGGGCTATGGCATTTTGCAAGGTTCTGGTAATATGTTCCTGTCCAACAACTTCACTAAACTGCATTGGCCGCCATCTGCGGTATAAACTCTGGTAAGACAACCTTTTATCTCCTTCCTAAGATCTTTATTACCTTTTTCCCTGAATGATCATTAATACTTGAGGAACAAAATTAAATAAATTAGGCCGTGCACCTACCGTTGACCTTCGTTCTCAGGCGGAATTCAAGCAGTTAGCTCCGGTTCGGCAACCCCGTGGCACCCGCAACTACTCACTTACCGCTGCTTCCTCCCGGATCTGACGGGGTTCATGAGGTTGCGCCGCACAGGACCAAACTTTCTTCACCACTTTCTTGAAGCAGCCCTGAGAACTAAAAGGCCGCGGGCAGGAATTCAACCCCGCTGTAGCGGATTGCGGGTTCAGGACACCGCTATCTTCCCGTCTAGCACGGCCTAAAATTAAAAATGGCGGAGAGAGAGGGATTCGAACCCTCGAGGCGAGGTTTTGCCCCGCCTACTCGCTTTCCAGGCGAGCGCCTTCGACCACTCAGCCATCTCTCCACGCAGTAAGGTTTTACCTTAAAACTTATTTGTTAACATTTTCGCTGGCTAGTTCTCTTCTTTAATAATAGATTATATAACCACTTATTTTTGCATATTATATTTCCTAAGGCTTTTACCTTTCCCGCCGCGTACGCAAAGTATATCATTTTCTCTAGCTAGATTCAATAAGTGAAAATGCTATAATACATCAAATTTTTGCAAGATATTCTACAGTTTATATATGTAGTTAGATATCTTTATTATATAAAATAATTATTCTCAAAACTCCTTTCACCGAGCAACAAATTTTACTTAGTAGGGGGAGCTGGCCCAAAAAACTGATAATAATGGACTTTGATATTGCCGTTGTATAGCTTCCTTTTTTTGGTAGCTTTTTTGCCAAATAATTGCTCAAATTTCGAATGTGGGGACAATATGTAGAATGACCAGGTGTCCAGCTCGCTAAAAATTTTCCCCATTTCTTTATAAAGACCTTCCACTTCTTGCAAGTCCCCCTGGCGCTCACCATAGGGAGGATTACATATAATTTTCCCATATTTTTTCCGTGAACTTATTTTATTAAATGAAGATTCTTGAAAATGTATATCATTTTCTACTCCCGCTGCATGGGCATTTTTTCTGGCATTTTTCAACACCCGAGGATCGCTGTCCATCCCCATAATATACAAGCTAATATCTTTAGTCGCTGAGTTAGAGGCTTCTTCTCTAGCTTCTTTCCAAAAGCTTTTCGATATATTAGGCCATGCTTCTGAAACAAAATTACGCTGCATCCCCGGGGCAATATTACGTCCCATTAACGCAGCTTCTATGGGAATAGTACCGGCACCGCAAAAAGGATCGATTAAAGGAATATGCGGATTCCAACGAGCCAACATAATCATAGCTGCTGCCAGGTTTTCCCTTAAAGGAGAAGAACTTTTCTCTATCCGATAACCGCGCTTATGTAATCCGGGGCCACTCGTGTCAATGGTTAACGTAGCAATGTCTTTCCATAGTGCTACCTCAATTCTATAAAGTGGACCACTTTCTTCAAACCATTCTTTATTAAATGAGGTTCGCATGCTTTCTACCACAGCTTTTTTTACAATTGCCTGACAGTCAGAAATACTATACAGAGTAGATTTCACAGACTTTCCATCAACAGGAAACGCTGCATTTGCTGGTATAATCTCAGTCCAGGGCAATGCTTTGGTATTTTCAAACAGTTCATCAAAAGTAGTTGCCTTAAATTCACCGACTTTTAAGCGAACTCTATCTGCTGACCGCAACCAAAGATTTGAGCGACAAATAGCTTTCATGTCCGCAGCATAAACAACCCTTCCGTTTTCTACTTTAACGTTTTCATAACCCAAATCTTTAATTTCCTGAGCAACCACAGCCTCTAACCCAAAAGTAGCCGTGGCAATCAGTTCTATGCTTTGTGTCATATTTATTTCTCCCATTTTTTCTTTGTATAATTATACGCAAAAAAATAATTAGATGTAATTATAATTCTTTTATGTTAAAAAACCATAAACAGGGGTCATGTAACTCCTTGTATAATATAATTTTAACATACTCCTAAGATCTAAGCCCCACCCTTATCTAAAAAAGCTCGAGCTCTTAGAATATCAGCGCCCACCATAGTTATATTATATTTTTATAATTTAATTAACATATGTTAATCACAAAATCAGGGAATTCCCTCATAAATAATAAGGGATTTGCCTTAATTGGGAAAGTTTTAATCTTCTGGTATAATGCTTATAATAGAACTTTTAAAAAGGATTGTCCACTAATGATAATTAAAAATTTTAACCTGCAAATTATTTTTTTGACAATTATTTTCCTATTGCTATGCACCTCGGGTTGCCAGCCAAGCTATCCGGAAATTAGCCTGGAACCCTCGGAGGAGGAAGATATAGTTACAACACCTACTCCACATTATGAACCTCAGGATGATAATTCATTTTACGAAGATAAGCCTTACCTTCGCATAACTATAGCACCAGTATTTTCTTCTCCTCAGTCGCGGGAAAGTTACCGAACTTTACTTTCTTACCTGCCGGAAAAAATAGAACATCCGGTGGAACTGGTAATGCGCTCTTCTCATGGGGAAGTAACCCAACTTTTGAAGCAGAACATGGTGGATGTGGCACTATTATGTCCGGCTTCTTATATGGAAATTAAAGAGACGGAAGAATATGAAGTACTGGCAATTCCTCAAGTAGAGGGGCAGATATTTTACAAGACCCACATAATAGCTTCTGCAAAAGATAATTTTGACCGCTTTAAAGACTTACAGGGAGAAACTTTTGTATTTACAGATCCCCTTTCCTTTTCCGGGAATTTATATCCGATACATCTACTGGAACAGGCTGGAGACGATCCTGGCACTTTTTTTGCAGATTATTTTTACAGCTACAACCCTGAAAACTCTGTCCTGGCAGTAGCAGAGGGTTGGATAGGAGGAGGTGCAGTAAATAGCCTGGTTTTCGATTATCTGGTGGAGAATAATCCGGAATTGAAAGAAAATCTGCAAATAATCGAAAGTTCCTCCCGGGTAGGATATGTACCTCTTGTTGTAAATAAAAATTTACCGGAAGAACTAAAGGAAAAACTGCAAAATGTTTTATTGGAGATGCACAGAGAAGAAGATGGTCGAAAAGCATTGGCAGAGTTGAGAATGGAACGCTTTCTTTCTCCAGGGGAGGTTGATTATGAATTTTTTAATCAATTACGGGAAATCTGGGAGGATCTCAATTGAAAAGGCTGCCTAATTATTTCAAAAAATATTTGCCGGGAATACGTGTAAAAATTATAGCTATTGTGTTAGGAATTACTCTGATTCTTACT
This sequence comes from Syntrophomonadaceae bacterium, assembly GCA_003550565.1. Taxonomy (GTDB): domain Bacteria; phylum Bacillota; class Dethiobacteria; order DTU022; family PWGO01; genus B1SED10-75. The sequence goes on along the minus strand of PUKQ01000011.1, from coordinate 34,238 downwards.
CTTATTACCATGGTTTACGCCCACACGGCATTAAGGGCCCGTCTGGAAGAACAGCTTAATGAAAAAAGTGTTTCCATGGCTCAAAACCTGGCAGCCAGAAGCGTGGAACCGGCTTTAACTAATAATATCTTTGACCTCTATGACCTGGCTTATAGCACCAAGGAAGGCAACCAGGACGTGTTTTACGTTTTGATGGTGGACAACGAAGAAAATATTTTAGTGCATACATTTCAAGATTATTTCCCTCCGGATCTCTTTCAGGTGGAGCATACTTTAAGCGGAAGCGAATCAGTTGATGTGCAAAAATTCACCACGGAAAAAGGAATTCTGCGAGATGTTGCCGCTCCTGTCTTTGAAGGACCCGATCCGGAAATTATGGTTCGTCTGGGAGTAATTGATTATAGCGTACAATCCGCTATCTCGGATACCACATGGCAGATTTTGCTTATTTCGCTGCTTACTTTTCTGGTTACCGGCACCGGCGTTTATTTTATTTCCACGGTTACCTTTATTAAGCCAATTAATTCTCTCCTTAATTCGGTAAAGGCTGTTTCCGAAGGAGATTTGTCCCAGCAGGTAAAAGTAAATACCGGCGATGAGTTAAGTGAACTGGCCGATGCCTTTAATTCTATGACTCAGCGTCTTTCACAAACCAAAAAAACACGCGATTCTCTTTTGGGTAAGATAATTAATTCTCAGGAGGAGGAGCGGCAGCGGGTAGCCCGGGAACTCCATGATGAAACAGGCCCCACTTTAAGTACACTAATGATTTCTTTAAAATTTATGGAAGACTCAAAAGATACGGCAGAATTAAAAGAAAAAATCGAGGATTTTCGCCAGCTACTTATGCAATCTCTGGAACAGGTCCGACTCCTGGCTTGGAAGCTAACTCCCACCCTTTTGGTAGACCTGGGATTAAAAGCGGCTCTCGAGTCTTTTATTGATAGATACTGGAGAAACCAAGAAGGTTGGGAAATAAACCTACAAATACATGGGCTGGACGAAAGAAGGCTGCCGTCGGAGATTGAGGTTTCTATTTATCGGGTCGTCCAGGAGGCCTTAACCAATATTTACAAGCATGCACAGGCTAGTAAAGTATGGATCTTCATCAATGCTACTACCGATATGGCAGAAGTAGTTATAGAGGATAACGGCATCGGAATAGATCTGGAAAATTTTAACCGGGAAAGCAAGATAGGAATGGGGCTTACTTCCATGCAAGAAAGGATTGAGCTTGTAGGAGGAACTTTCTTCCTGGAATCTTCACCAAATCAGGGAACTGCTATTAAGATAGAAATACCTCTTTCGGAGAAGGGAGGTGATGAAAATTTCATCCAAAACAGTTGATGTTTTATTAGTAGATGACCATGCCCTTTTCCTTTCCGGGATCAAAGCTTTATTGGAAAAGGAAGAAATTGTGGGCGAAGTTAGAGAAGCAAAAAGCGCTGAAGAAGCACTGGAGATGCTGAACAAATATCAAGTTGATGTAGTGCTTATGGATATTGGGCTACCGGGAATGGATGGTATAACAGCCACCCAGTTTATCAAGGAAAAACAACCATTTATAAAGATTATCATGTTAACCATGCACGACGATGAACCTTACCTATTTAAAGCAATGGAGGCAAATGCTTCCGGTTACATTCTAAAAGAAGCTGCCAGTACCGAGCTTGTATCAGCTATTCATGATGTAATGGAAGGAGAAATAGTTATCCACCCTAAACTGGTTAAGGTTCTGGTTAAAGGAGCCCGGAAAGAAAGTGAAGGGGAAGTTTCCGGAAGTGAAAATATTCTAACTGAAAGGGAAAAAGAAGTTCTACAGTATGTTTGCCTGGGATATACCAATCAGGAAATTGCCGACCTACTAATAGTAAGTCCCAAGACTGTGGAAAAACATAAATCTAATATTATGGAAAAATTGAACCTGACCCGCCGCCACGAACTGGTTCGTTATGCCCTGGAAAACGGGCTGGTAAACCTGGGCAAATCCAGGGATGAGTAGGGCTCTTCCGCTTATAAATCACCTTCCTAATAAGGGAATTCACTGATGCAAAATTAAGAATTCCCCTAATAGACAGAAAAGTCCCTATATTTTAAACTAAAATCACAGTTAACAATTAAGGTTATATTTTTTTAAGCTAAAAGTTCTGAAGATTCAAAAAAGCTGTGCAACATTTCACAAAAATTCTTGATGGGAGGTGAATAAAATGTTTGACTTGAGCCAACTTTCCTTTTCTGCACTCTTTGCAGGCATTATGGGACTGAGCATCTGGCAGAACAATCCGGAGCAATACATGCAAAACTTAAGGAACTATTCAGCTAGAAACAAGCAGAAATTAACAAGATACGATTACTTAAAAGAGATAGAGCATGGATCTTTTAACCTATAGTATGGTAGTTAAAGCAAATTTACCCAAGAATTAAGGTAAAAAAGCCCTATCACTCAAATTTATAAATGGTGACAGGGCTTTTTTGATTCACTTAAGAAAACAGGTTTTTAATTATTAAGCTTCCATAATTTCTTAATCCTTAGAGGTAATATGATAAATTAAACTTTGCAGCTCAAGGGTAAGGTCTACGTTTTGCAAATGAACCCCTTCGGGGACCTTAGGTCTAATAGGGGCAAAATTAAGAATGGCGTTAATACCGGCTTCAACCAACAAGTTAATTACGTCCTCTGCCTCATGAGAGGGAACACTTACGATAGCCAATTTAATCCCTGTATTCATAATAAAATCTGGGAGCTCCAAAACATCTCTTACTTTTTTACCCATAATTTCCCTATCTATTACTTCCGGAGCTTTATCAAAAATTCCCTCAAGTATTACATAGGGATTTTTTTCCATGGTATAGCGGGCCAGGGCGGTACCCAACTGCCCTGCACCAATTAAGATAACTTTTCTCTGCTGCTGCAGTCCCATGATCCTTAAGAGCTGATCTCTTAATTCTATCGTCTCATAACCCGAGCCACGGGTTCCAAAAGCTCCAAAAAAAGCCAAATCTTTACGGATTTGCTCCGCGGTATAACCTGCTTCCTCACTTAACCTATGGGAGGAAACAATATCAACGCCGTGGAGAATCAGGCTATCAAGGGTTCGCAGGTATACCGGAAGCCTCTTGACCATTGTTTGCGGTGTTCCTCTAAAAGGCATCAAAAATGTCGCCTCCATAAAATTATTTGTTCAAAAAACCACCCAACAACTCTTCATTAGATGCATGAGATTTGTGCCAAGTGAATATAGGCACGTCAATTTGACATTTATTGAAATATTAATTGGTTGTCTTTTCCTCCGTTTCTACATCTTCAACTGCCTCATTAAGAGCATCTTCTACTGCATCCTTGATTCCTTCGCTACTCCCGGTTGCCCCACTTACTGTATCTACTTCCAGTTTTTGTTCGGATTTAATCCGCTGGGGAACTTCTTCTTTTACTTCGGCAAAGTAGTCCGGAGTTTCTTCATGTTCAACAATTTCAATGTTTTGAATGGATTCATTCTCTACAGTTACTTCCACTTCTATACTGCCCATTTGTCCGGTAGCCGTGCCATAATAACTTCCATCAGGTATCTCCGCCAATTTAACTTCTTCCTCTTCCACACCCAAGAAATCTTTGACAGTTTTATCAAGGGTACTTTGAATTGAAGCTATCATAGACTGGGTCGAGACAGTAGCACCGCTGACCGTATCTACTTCTGAGGCAATAGTGTCATCGTAGTGTTTCCCGATAAACTGTTCCTGAAAGCTTTCGCTTTTTATTATATCTCCCAAGCCCACTGTTTCGGCATGTTCAATAATGTTTATTCCTTTTATACGCCCTTCATTATCAATGCCCATGTAATAACGTATGCTTCCTCCGTAACCGTCGGTGGAATTTTCTACCACATAGCCTTTTTCTTCTCCAGCAGAATCATAAACTACTAAGGTAATAGGATTATGGCCTAATCCGACTTTTTCAAAATTATACCCGGGAAAAAATTCTTCTACTCGATGCTTTTCCGCGCTGATTTCCATTATGGGTGAAATCCAGTTATAAACACCAGTAAGCACCAGGGCGGCTACTACCAGCGTTGCCGTCAGAGCCAATGAGTTTTTAAAAACATCTTTTCTCATTTATAAAACACCTCACTTATAAGATTTGATTATTTGATTCAGGATAACCTACTCAATAATTGTTACTGACTCTACACATCGTATTCTAAAATAAAAATACTCGAGCTTGAGCTCACTTTCACAAATAACACCACAAATTAATAATTCTTTAATTAAAGATTAAATGATAAAATTGCCCGGGTCTATGGGAAGCTTCCCTTATTTTGGGGCTTGGGGATTTCCCCCAAGGTTCTACGCGTTATTCACCACCTAAAAAATTATCTCTAATTTACTAATAACATGCTTGAGAAACTATGTTGGCAAGTGCTTTGATTGATTTATTTTTTGAACTGTTTGTCTTTCGAAATAATTTTGTGGCATAAACTTCAGCATGATATGATAACCTAGCATAGTGGCAGACGTAAATATAAGGGGAAACCCTGATAATAAAATAGGCATTTTACCTAATAGATTAAACTTCTTTGCCATAATATTATGGTAAGAGAAAAAAGCAATAAAAAATTTATGCAAGAAAGGAGATGGTTCGATTCTGCTTGGGGGAAAGAACTTTTTGTTTGTGTAAAAATTTTTTTTGTTTTATAATTAAAAAATAAAAAGAGGTGAAAGTGAATGAGGATATGGGCAATATGGATGGTAGCGGTGGTAATGTTGTTTGGACTGCTAATTGTTGTGGGGTGTGAAGCGGAAAATGATACTGATGATGAGGCATTGGGAGAACAGAATGAAGAGGTACTGCCTGCCGAAGAGCATGGAGATTATCCTGATGGCAGATACCGCGGAGCTTTTATTGACAGAGCAGATCAACAGATAGGAATACAGTTTCACCTGGAGGACAACGAGCTTTATGACATAAGCTTTAGAGTCCTATCACACGGTGGAAATGACTACTTAGAACCGGGGTATGAAGGCAATGAGTGGAACCAAGAAGATCTGGAAGCTCTGGCTGATCAACATAAACAGCTTATAGAATACTTAGAGGGTCGGGATATTACCGATATATCTGATCTGTATGAACCAGAAATAGCAGCTGAAGACATGGAAGGCAGCGGAGAAATGGTTGACACCTGGACTGCAGCCACAGTGAGAGGAACTAAAATTATTTCCGCTATCAGAGATGGGCTTAACCGCGGAATCTACTAAATTAAGGTTTTAAGTTATATTTTAGAAGCGGAAAAAGAAGCATTGGGAAAAAACAATGTTTCTTTTTTTTGAATTTAACCTTTGCAATATTTGCCATAAAAGTATTAATTGCCTATTGAGAGCATTTTTTTTCTGTATATATTAGTTATTAAGATGATGGCAGCAATAATCTGCCGGCCAAAAAGCCCAAGAAAACTCAAAATGACTATATAAAAAAAGTTTTTGTATGAGTAAAATTATCCTGGTTAATGGTAGAGTTAGAAAGGGAATAAGAGCAGAACCTCCGAAATGTTAAAGAAATCAACCCAAGCAAAGGAGGCAGCCCCTTTATTGGGAAAGTTGACAAAAAAATCACAACTGTGATAATGTAATAAAAGTTACAAGAGCCCTTGAGAAAAGTTTTTATGTAGCTCTCTTAATCTAAATTATTATTTTAATTTAAGGAGAAAATACTTATGCATAATAGCAATCCTTTTAAAGAACAAGCAGAAAACCCTGCCCCCAAAATATCCGAATGGAAGAACCAAAACGATAAAAAAGTTTTGGGCTATTTATGTACTTATACTCCCGAAGAAATCATGCATGCAGCAGGGGTGATGCCCTATCGTATTTTTGGTAATACAAATCGGGCGAGCAGTGCAGATCACCACCTCCAAGCTTATTCATGTTCCCTGGTGAGAAGCGCGCTAGGAGAAGCATTGGAAGGAGACCTGAATTTTCTCGATGGTATGGTCTTTCCCCATACCTGCGACTCAATTCAACGCCTTTCAGATATATGGCGGCTTAATGCCGACATGAGTTTTCATTTTGACGTTGTCCATCCCGTTAAACTTAATACGCCCGAGTCCCGTGATTATATGTATGCTGTTTTAGAACGATTTAGGAATGAACTCGGTAAAGCCCTGGGAAAAGATATAAGTGATAAAGATCTTTCTGAGTCTATAAAAATTTTTAACAAGCTGCGCAGCAAACTAAAAGAGCTCTATGAAATTAGAAAAGAAAAACCATATCTCATTAGCGGAGAAGATATTTATTATGTGTCACGTGCCTCCATGACCATGGATCGGGAAGAATTTGCATCTCAGCTTGAAGAATTTATCCATGAACTCAATAAAGACACAGATTATCCGGCTGTAAAAGCGCCTGTGGGCATAATTATGACCGGCGGTATTTGCGACCACCCTGATTTATATTCTATTCTTGAAGAGGCAGGGGCTTACATTATGTGGGATGACCTTTGTTCCGGTTATAGATCCTTTAACGGAAACCTTGACGAAAATATTCCCCCCATGGAATCAATTACCAAACGGTACTTTGAGCGTATGGAATGCCCGGCAAAACACAGGGGGATAAAATCTCGATATGAAAATCTTAGCGCTCTTATCAAGGAACATAAACCCCAGGGGGTTATTATATTACAGCTTAAATTTTGTGACCCCCACTCTTTTGATTATCCATATATTAAGGAACATCTTGATCAAGAAAACATTTCCTCTTTATATCTTGAAATAGAAGAGCCAACTAAAGCCGGGGAAACCGTACGAACACGGTTAGAAACTTTTGTTGAAATGCTAAGTTGAAATGCTAAATAGTAACTTTTTTTATTTTAAATTAATTCATTGTGGAGGTTAAAAATGTCGGAGAAAGATACTAACAAAGACGCTGAAAAAGAAAGAAAAAAGATCAAGACGGTCAAACAAATGAAAGAAATAATGACCGAATATTATATTGCTGCCAAAAATGCTTCTATAAACAACAAAAAAGTGGCCTGGATCACCAGTGGAGGGCCGGTAGAACCCCTAATAGCCATGGATGTGATCCCGGTGTATCCGGAGAATCACGGAGCAATGATCGGTGCTTCAAAAATGGGCGTTGATTTATGTAACAAAGCTGAAGAAATGGGCTATTCCAGAGACCTTTGTTCTTACGCCAGGTCTGACATTGGCGCTTCAGTTACCAATGGTGGGCCTATCGGCGGTTTGCCCGATCCGGATTTTTTGGTATGCTGCAACAACATATGTGGCACCGTGCTCAAGTGGTACGAAATACAAGCCAGGTATTATAACGTACCCCTGTTTATTCTAGATACTCCGTTTATTCATAGAGCAATGCCTGAAGAATCGAAGCGTTATGTTTCTACCCAGATGAATAATTATATTTCTTTTTTAGAAAAAATATGTGAGAAACCCATGGAGGCAGATATATTATATGAAGTGGCCCAACGTTCATTAGAGGCGCAAAAATTATGGCAAAAAGTTCTTGATACAGCCATGACAAAGCCTGCACCTATGACGGCTTTTGATGCCTTTTTTCACCTTGCCCTAATAGTTACTCTAAGAGGAACTCAACAGGCAGTAGACTACTATCAAAACTTACTGGATGAAATGAATGAAAGGATCGAAGCCGGGATAGGCATGGTTTCCAATGAACGCTACCGGCTTTTATGGGACAATTTACCGGTTTGGTACAGAACAAAATGGTTTTCGGAAAAGTTTGCTTCCCATGGAGCAAGTCTGGTAGCAGATTCTTATACTGCAGCTTGGAGCGGATGTTTTCATTTAATTGATGAAGATAATTTCCTGGAATCAACTGCCATAGCATATTCCAGTGTGTACTTAAATGTATCCATTGATAATATGGTAGAGAACTTTAAAAATTTAAAAGCAAAGTATGATGCCGACGGAATTGTCATGCATTCAAACCGAAGCTGCAAGCCATATTCTTTAGGACAATATGACCTGAGCAGGATAATTACCAAAGAAACAGGACTCCCTGTCCTCATTTTTGAAGCTGACATGGTCGATGAACGGAACTTCAGCGAGGGACAAATAGAAAACCGAATAGACGCTTTTATGGAGACTTTAAGAGAAAAATCAGTTTAAAGCAAACTAGTTTAGCGGGATTTTTGAGGAGATATCTGAGATATCTTATAATGAAATAATTAGTAAATGCAAACTACTTTGATAAGTAGTTTGTCTTTTTTTTTATAACTCTTCAGTATTTTATGCAAAAAACTTTTTTTATACCGGCAACGGAGATTAAAGGGTAAAATCAATAAGAACCTTTAAGGCATCTTTTCTTTTGCTTGCCTCATAAGCTTCAATAATTTTATCCAGGGAGTAAATTCCGGATATCAGCGGTTTAACATTAAGCATTTTTCTCTCCAGTGCTTTGAGGGCAGGATTAAATGCCCCGCACCTACTACCAATCATGGTTATTTCATCAAGAACCAGGGAAGTAAGGTTAAGTTCCTTATTCCCGGCTATGGTGCTCTTCAAAACAACCTTGCCTCGGGGTCTCACTACTTTTCGAGCCAGTTCAAAACCATCTACACTACCAGTTGCTTCTACAACCAGGTCAAATTGCCTTTTAGAAGATAAATCTTCCAACAAGGCTGTTTTTATATGCTGTTTTTCAGCAATGTTAAGTTTTACTGGATATTTCCCTACAAGTAGTAGCTCCGACTGGCTCAAGTTAAGGGCTAGCGCAATTAACAGGCCAAGCTTTCCGTCCCCAAGAACACAGACCTGATCACTTGGCTTAATATGCACCTGGTTCATTATCTCAAAAGCTGCTGCCAACGGCTCGGTAAAAACAGCTTCCTCGTTGGTGATCCCTTCGGGAACCTCTATAAGGTTAGCAACAGGCAGAGTTAGATATTCAGCAAAGCATCCGTCCCTCCCGTCAATTCCCAAAGTAGTACGCTCCGGACAGTGGGTTTCCAATCCCTGCAAACAATAATTACAAACTTTGCAGCCGCAGTTTATTTCTCCCACTACCCTTTTTCCCAAAAGAGACTGATCACCATCTTTAGATTCTTCAACTACACCCACAAATTCGTGTCCGGGAATTCCTTTAAACCCCATGTAACCTTTTTCTATTTCCAGGTCGGTTTTACAGATTCCAGCCATTTTCACCTTCACTAAAGCCTCTCTTTGGACGGGAACCGGTTTAGGCATATTATCTTCCATAAACAGTCTATCTTCAAATACCAGAGCCTTCATTTAAGTAAATCATCCCTTCAATTAATCAAAGCCAGTATCTTTAACTATGAATTTAGCACACTATGAATCAAGGTATTTAGGAATCGGTTTCTAGCGCACTACATCTCGTTACCATATTATTATTCATCCGGTTTATCTTACCAGCTGATATGGCAAAATGCGCAACACGCCAGGTTTCCACATATGAGTAGTAGCTCAAGAATTTTAATTCCCTAAAAATAACAGAGAGAAAATTTTATAGTATCGGAGGTTTTATCGCTCCTCTGGTTAACAGAATATCTAAAATTGAGGTTAAAAACCGTAAATTTTCTTGAGTATCCGTTTTTCCAGTTCAATCTCCTTTCGGCTCGGTTTCTGCGATCGCTTTAAATCGGGGACCTTTTCAAAAATTCGCCTCTCAGTTACTTCCGCATCTTTTGAGGCAGTATACGTAGAGAACTCTTTGACACATTTTTTACATAGGCAATAAGCAATTCCTTTCTGTTGCTCCATATTCAAAAAAGCAGATACCGTTGCCACATCTTTTACCTCGTTCCGGTAGACCTTAAATGCGCCGCCACAGCGCGGACACATCTCGCCAAAATAGTCTAAGTACCGCCTGTCAAGTTCCAGGCCAGCCGCTTCAAACTTTTTTTTTATTAACCTTAATGCGGTATATATTTCAGTACTGTAAGTTAATTTTTCTTTCTCCTCCATATGCTTTTTTCCCCTTGTCTACATAAAATCTCTCGCTAATCTAAGGTAATTTTATTGTTCCGGTTCTAAATTGTCAACCAAGAAATACCTTTGCAGCACCTTATGGAATAGCAAAACAATCGGGTAAAAAATTTTTAGAAGGAAGTAAACTCTGTCCTGCTGATAATTTCGTCTTGTAGGGGGCGTCCCAAGTCAGTAAAGAAAGCCGAATAACCCGAAACCCTGACTACTAAATCTCGGTAAGATGCAGGGTTTTGCTGGGCTTCTCTCAGCGTAGCATTATCCACCACATTAAACTGTATCTCCATACCACCCATATTAAAGAAAGACTGCACCAGGGCCCGGCTTTTATCTACCTGCTCTTCTTCCCTAAACATATAAGGTGACAACCGGAGATTCAGGGCACAGCCATTGGAAATGAGTGTGTGGTCATTTGCAGCTACAGAACGGAGCACTCCTGTAGGGCCATTTAGCTCCGAGCCGTTGGAAGGACTGAAACTGTTGCTAATAGGTTCACCGGCCCGCCTGCCGTTTGGCGTTGCTCCCAACAATAAACCATCCAATACATGCATGCCATACGAAAAGAAACCCGGCCGGAAAGGTTTACCGTGGATATTAATTTGGCTGGAAACCTCCCGGCAGAAATATTCCGTAACCTCGCGGGCTAAGTCATCGGCATAGTCGTTGCCACAACCATATTTAGGTCCTTTTGTCTCTAAAATAGACCTCATTTTTTCCTCTCCTTTGAAGTTACGTTCCAAAGCTCGTAAAAGTTGGTCCATAGATATTTCCTGCCGGTCATAAACAAAATATTTTATCGCTACAAGGGAATCAACTGTGGTTCCAATTCCTCGCCCACCTATAGATTCAAAATTATATTTTGCCCCTCCAGCGGTCATATCCCGTCCGTTTTCTAAACATCCGCTAAGAGTTGATGAAACATAAGGATTAGGAAAACCCTCGCGGTAAGCTTCATCCTTCAAATTTACCCCTCTGGCCACCACCCGGATCAAGAAGGAAAGTTGTTTTTGGAATGCTTCCCAGAACTCCGTAAAACTTTTAAAAGTGCGGGGATTTCCGGTACTGGGGCCTATCTTTTTCCCCATGATATGCAAATGTCCGTCCAATAGGGCCATTTCCAAAGCTGCCACGATGGAAAGATCATTACCTGAGGTACACCCAAATGTATCTCCGTCACCCGTTGGCTCTACGCATCCAATTACCCCGTAATCATGAGCGTCCTCCCGGCTGTAGCCGCATTGCTGCAAAGCCTTGACCGTTATTTCATCATTGTAAAGAGCCGCACCGGACGTGTAGCAGTAAGTCTTCAGTGCTTTGTGCCAGAATTCAGGAGGATTCTGGTTAGAAAGGCGAATAGTAAAACTATTGGCCATGGATTTGATATTATTAAATGCATTCAGAACCAGATAAGACACTTCATTGACCGCATCTTCACCCCGGCGGTTTAAGCCTCCAATGGTAGGAGAAGCAATATCACTCCCCATTTCACTACCGGTATTTTTGCCTACCATGGGGATAAGCAGCATACCACAGCTTAACTTAAGAAGCAGCTCTTCCAGAGAAGCTATAGCCTCTGCATCAGTAATATTCCTTTCCGCCTTGTCAGCGGCAAAATAAGGATATAAGTGCTGGTCAATCCTCCCCGTTGCAAAAATTCCCACCGTCCCGTAAGATACGTGAGCTGCCACCTGGGTCAACCACATAGCCTGCACGGCTTCATGGAACGTGCGGGGTGGATAATAAGGCACATGCCTACATTGAGCGGCAATCCGCTTAAGCTCCTCCCTCCTGTCAGCATCAGCAGATTCCTGAGCTAACTGGTCAGCCATGGTGGCATATCTCTCCGCAAAGCGTTGCATTGCTTCACAACTAATAATAACAGCTTTATAGAAAGCAAGGCTTTCTCTGTCACTCTCATCTATGGCAGTTTCAGCTTCTTCTTTTATCCCATGAAAACCTTTCTGCAGTATATTTTTGTGTCCTAAGATCAAATGCCCCTGGGTATCAAAAACATTGGTTAATAAGGCCGGGTTGTTAAAAAGCAGTCCTTCCGATCCTTTCAGAGCATAATCTACTTTCTTTGGAATACTGCGTTGCGTCTTTAAAAAGTTCCATATTTTACGCATATCCAAGCTTTTCCTGCGCCGATACAGGCTAACCGGGTCCATAGCCAGGGAAAAGTATAACCCGTTCTCCTTAAACAGTGTTTTTTTTCGGTCTGCCAGGGTTCTACCACGCCAGTAAGGGAGTATCTCTTCAAACAGTTCCTGCTTGTCTTTTTCGGTTATATGAAATGGGTTTTGTTCACGCCCGGTTAATAAGTCCAGGTCAAGCTCGAGCACTGAATTAATATCACCCCGCTCCACGGGGATAACCACCGCCAATGGCTTAGAAGCCCTGTTCCCTGCAATCTTTTCTTCATCCAATATATAAATACTCATATTATCCAGGGTATGGGCAAAAGCCTTGGCGGCGCGTATAGCAGGATGTTCACCCTCGGTGGCACGAAAAGAGTGGGTGTAATAACGAGCTCGTTCAATACAAATACTATAAGGAGCCGCAAGTATACGCTCCCGGTGCAATCGGGTATGCTCCTGCATAAAGACACCTCTTTCTCATCATGCGGCAACTGATATCATAAAAAAAATTGCCAAATAAGTATGAAATTTCATTCATATTTTAACACACCTCTTCACCCCGATCAATAAAAGCTATGTTTAAAAATAGGAAAAAATGCATGATATAGCTTTTATCGGAATCCAAAGGATTACCGTCCTTGTCAATACCGGTATTATAATAAACTGCATCTTCCGGCAGGTTTGCCCCTAAGCCTATTAAGGCAACACCTGCTCGGAAAGCATAATTAACACCGTAATCTCCCATATTTTCAAGGACAGCTGACCAGTCGTTACGGTTCTTCACCTGATCCAGTGATCCCATGACATCAAAACTATCATTTAGTTCCCAGCCCTCCTGCGTTGCCGCTCCTCCTTCACTTACAGCCTCATCAAGCATCCCTCTTGCCATTCTGACACCCAGTTTAACAGCTACACGGGCAATAAAGCCAAACTCCTCCAAATCGTAATCTTCCCCCGGGCTTATTCCGGCAATGGCTAATTGATCAAGTATAGGCACGTCTTCAAGTGCCGGAGGGTTGTCTTTCATCAGGTGGGCAAGACGTTCAAAAAACTCATACGGATCCATATTAGCTACTACATAAGGTAGAGCTTTTAAACCAGTCCTTTCTTAGCAAGCCATAAAGCCAATCTTTCCCCTCCGCTTCGGTAGACTAAGGCCATGCCTCCGTGATAGACAGAAGGCATCATGCGTTTTAAAAACCACAGGCTTTTAGCGGGAAACTGGGGTATGCAGTACAGTTTTCTTTTCCGCACTGCCTTCAGCAAAGATTCCGCAACCATATCGGAGGTAATCCTGGCATTATTAAAAGCAGCCCCGGTGAACTCCAGCTGGAATTTATCTGTATATTTCATTTCATCGGTTAAATTGGTTTTAAAAAAAGAAGGACATAATACGGTGATATGAATATTAAAGGAAGCAAGTTCCTGCTTCAGGGTTTCGGAAAGGGCAATCACAGCTGCCTTTGAAACATTGTAGGGAGACATTTGGGGCAAGCATATCAAACCTCCGGCAGAGGCCACATTAACTATATGACCACCTCCCTGCTTTTTCATGCGAGGAATAAAAGTGTGGCAACCGTAGATCATACCAAGCTGATTGATGTCAATAATTTGTTTCCAGTCATCAGGCGTTACTTCACCTACCAACCCCACGTTGGCGATACCCGCATTGTTTACCATAAGATCAACACGGCCCCATTCTTGGTAAAAGTAAGTCGCCATTTTTTCCACACTTACAGGATCACTGACATCCACGTGAAAAGCCAAGGCATTTCCCCCGGCTTCTTTAATCAGCCGAACCGTTTCTTCTGCCGTTGCCAGATTAATATCGGCAGCACCAACAACACATCCCGCCCTGGCAAAAACCAGGGAAATTGATCTTCCCAGGCCGGAGCCGGCACCGGTTACAACCATACTGCTGATGTTCATATCTGATACCATACTCACGGTTTTTGACTTTTCTAGCACATTCCTTTTTTTTGTCATTCTATTGTGCCTTCCCTCTCCCAGTAATTGACCATTAGCCTGCGGTCATACATTATAATTATCATTAAACATTTTGGAAAACATTGAATGCCAACTAACTGTAGTTTAAATAATTAATACTTCTATATACAACCATGCTACACACTCCTCTAACCACTCCTGATGGCAGAAAGGGCGTTAATAAAGGCGCTTGCAAGAAAGAACCTGCAAACAACCATGATGGCATGTATCACATCTTACCCCGGCAGAACAAATTGGAGATCCCCCCACTCCAGATATTTGTTTTTCAATATTCAGACCAGGTTGCTATATATTCCATTTCTCTAAGATCCACCGCCGGTTTATTATTAATCCATTTACCTTGCTTTCCCATCTCAGCGGCAGCAAGATCAAAATGGCATAGGGCTATTCCCATATCTATATTCTGTACTTTTACTTTGCCTATCTTAGCGGGGTAACCTTTTGTCCTTTTAAGGTAAAAATGAAATACGTTTTGGTTATTCTCTTTTATAATTCTCCAGGGCTGCCTATTAGATGCCGAAGGGCCCAGCCTTACCGATTCAATAATATCAAGGTAATCTCCCGCATCTTGCTTTTGCAGGGGAGTGTTAATATCATTCAGGAAGAAGAGTTCCTCCCATTTTTTTCTATTATCGGACCCCCCAAGAACCCTCAGCGAACGATCCACAAAAGACCTCTTGTCTTTGTTGTAACCCACGGGAGTAATTGCAGGAAGCAACTCATTTTCGGCAAGGTTTATTTCCCTGGCAAATGCGCCTCTTTGGAAGGTCCCGGCCATCCAGCATGTTCCCAGGCCTAATTCAGTAAGTGCAAGAATAACCCTTTCCATGCAATAGCCAAAATCTTCCATAGCTTTTGGGCTATCCACCACCGCTCCGGCAATGAAAAGATTTGCTCCCCTGATAATGCCATAAGTGCCCGGCGGTTTAATATCGTCCTTTTTCATATCTTTAAAATCCAACAAGGAAAATCTTATTTCATTACCAAAAGGACCACGGTTAAAAGACTTTACTATTTCACCGATCTTAAGTAGTGTTTCTTCCTTTAGATCCTCCCCGGTATATGTTCTTACGGACTTGCGTTTTCTTATTACTTTAATTATGAAACTCACCTCCTGATTCCATAAGCGACAAGATTATATAATAATCGTCTAAATTTTGCAATTATGGATTAAAGCAATCAGAAATCTTTCGGGACACATTAATAGTTAGCTGTCCGATTAATTGAACTTAATCCTGTTTGTTCAGGTTTGTTTTTTGGAAGACAAAGCTTCGTACTGATGTAGAAAAAGAGTTTGTTTTGAATTTCAGACCGGAAAAGCGTGATCCGAAAGATACATGGAAGTGCATAAATGAATGCTTAAAAAAATACGTGGACACATAAACCTAATATTTTTTAATGTGTCCAGAAATTATTATAAGCATTTATAGGAAGTCAACAGTTTGATAAACGATAAAGCTAAAAAACACTAATCCTGAGCTAAAAACCAGCCCCCCTAGCGCTGTATATATTGTAAATTGAAGAAATTTCATTCGGGATAATCCAGCAGGCAAAGAAATAAATGTGCGGCTAGTGCCATACAATTGAGCCATAAATATGGAATACTTACCATAGCGGCTAAAAAATTCGCTGAACTTATTCATTTTTCGCTTTATCATATTCCTCCCAAAATAACCAATCAAATAACTGATTATGCTCCCTACAACTATTCCCATCGTTGAAAGCAGTATAACCAGAGCCCATGATACCTCTCCCGTCATTATCAATTGCCCTGCCGTTAAAACAACAACACTTGATGCAAAAGGCACACCTACATTTTCAGCTGTCATAGAAAGAGCTATTCCTAACAATCCGTATTTAACGGTCAAATAATTAAATGTTTCGGCTATGGGTAGAATAAATTCAGGGGTTTCCAACCTGTGCAACTCTCCTTACCTGCCACTTTTCTTTATTACAGGATAGCATATATTACTGATAACATGGGGACACATTAAGAATTATTAAAAATTTAAGGATGATAATTTGAGAACACATTAAGAATTATTGAAATATGCCCTAATCTTTCCCAAAATTTTGATTTTTGAAATTTAGCAGGACTTTTAGGCATGTTTATAGAATAATAGTTTTTTACAAACACATAACCCTACATAACTTCAAATGCAGCAATTATTATTTTTTATATATTTTTTAAAAGGGATGTGGTATGGTTGCAACAACCCACTTAAGAGAATTGTCTTTTTACTTAAACCTGGGCAGATCAATTAATAAATCTATTATATGGAGGGTGAGGCAATTGAAGAGAAAAATAATTTTTCGGTTTTTATTGATCCTGGCGGTAATGGCCATTATTATTTCCGCTTTTATCGGGACTGCCATGGCTAATGATGTTTATGATAGGCTAACCCGCCTATACGGAGAAGACCGCTTTGAAACGGCCAAAGTAATTTCACTTTATGCATATGATCAGGCTGATACGGTAATTATTGCGCGTGGCGATGTGCTGTTTGATGCCCTGGCCGGAAGCACCCTGGCCGGAGCACTTGATGCGCCCATACTGCTGACTATGCCTGAAAACCTGCCTGGAAGAACGCAAGAAGCAATCGCTGAGCTCGGCGCAGCAAACGCGGTTATTCTCGGTGGGGAAGCCGCTGTCTCGCAACCGGTGTTTGAGAGGCTGGATGAAGATTTTGAAATGGATGTAAGGAGGTACGAGGGCGAAAATCGTTTTGAAACAGCGGCAGAAATTGCCCGGGGGGTGGCCGATGAACTCGACGAGGACTTTGGCGATGAAGCTTTTATTGTCAGCGGCATTGTTATTCCTGACGCTCTTACGATCGGTTCCTATGCATCCGCGAGTGGAAAACCTATCCTGCTGGTACGCCCGGACGGGGTACCTGAAGAAACCGATGAAGTGATGAATGAACTGGAACTTACCAAAACTACAATTATCGGCGGACCCGCCGTGGTCAGTGACGAGGTCGAAGATAAGCTTCCCGATACCAGACGTGTTTACGGCGCTAACCGCCTTGAAACCAGCGTCGAAGTCGCCAAAGAGTACTTTCATCCGCCAGAGACGGTGATATTTGCCGGCGGTTTAGATGAAAACCTAGTTGATGCCATGGCGGGCAGCTACCTGGGAGGAATGTTGGATGCGCCCATTCTATACTGCCACGGCCGCACCGACGATTCCGTTGCACTTAATTACTTTTATACCATTGTTACCCAAGATACCATGGCTTACATCTTGGGTGGAACGGCTGCCGTGAGTGAAGATTGCGAGGAAGCTATCTACATAGGCTTGCATCCTGATAAGAGCCCTTAAGTTCAGCACTGAACCGGCATTCAAGGCTAAACAGACGTTTTCACATGCGCCAACCACATTAAGATGTGCGAAATAAAAAGGCTTAACATATCAAAAAAATAACAGTTAAGCCTTTTTTCACAAGAAAAACATATTTTCCCAAATCGAATGCTGAGAATATCAGAGGGTGAGGGTTTGGGAGGATATAATAAGATTGAAAAATCACTTAGAAGCAAGAAGGGAGAAATAATAATGGGTCTAAAAAACTCGCTTTCGGTGCTGCTGCTCTTTCTTTTGGCAGCTCTTTTCCTGATAGTCGGCTCCAACAGTCACGAGCATACTGCTGCCTCGTCCGACAGCGATTCGCACACAAATATCCTGCTTTTGGGGGTGGATGAAGGTAGGGCGATGGCCGATACCGTGATGATCTTTTCTTTCGATAATACCACCTATGAAAGTTCGGTTATTTCTGTTTCGAGAAGCACCTACGTTGATTTTCAAACCTGGTCATCCGAACCCGATGAATATCATTTGGCTTTTGCCCATCATTATGGTTTAACAAACAACGATTATGATTATAACGAAGCAGGTCTATTTACAAAGAAAACAGTAGAAGAGCTGTTAGGTATTCCCCTGCACCATTATATTACCCTCAAAGAGGAAGGCTTCTCCGAATTTGTGGAACTTATCGGGGGAGTAGAAATATATGTATGTGAGGGGCTAGCCGAAGTTACCGACCTGCCTTACGGTTTAAATCGGCTGGACGGTGACCAGGCCCATACTTACGTTACGCATCGCTTGCCCCGAGTTCCCGAAGAAGGTTCAGACCACTCTGATGGCGACCGCGTGCGTCGAAACCAGCGCATGCTCAATGCTCTTATGCATCAGCTAAAAACTCTGCCTGAAGAAGAATTATATGATATTTATTACGAGATGTTGGGGACAAGCTTGTTTACCAGCATGAGTGATTGGGATGTAGCTGAAGTGGGCAATATCTTGTACGATCAGGACCCTGAAAAAATCCCTGCGTTTGTTTTGCCCGGCGAATATGAAATAGACCCCATGCCGGGTTACTACTACCTGGATCAGAGTGAGACCACCAGAATTCTTGCTGATCTGGGCTTAAAATTACCATGGATCCGCCTTGCCGGAGAAAGCCGCTTCGAAACGTCGGCGCATATTGCGTCGTATGCTTATCCCGAAGGAGCAGATACGGCGCTGCTGGCTCGAGGCGACGTTTTCGTCGACGGGCTTGGCAGCAGCGCGCTGGCCGGCGCTCTGGAAGCGCCACTTCTGCTAACCGGATCCGATGTTTTATCCGAAGCCACCGCTGAAGCCCTTTTAGTTCTGGAAGTGACAAAAGTAAAGCTCCTGGGTGGAACATCGGCTATCTCTAATAAGGTAAAAAAAGATTTGGAGGATATGGGCCTCACGGTCAGAAGGATTTCGGGAGATGATCGCTACAGTACGGCCGCCAAAATGGCGCAATCAACAGCAGATAGGCTAGGAAACAATTTCCCCACTACGGCTTTTATCGTCAGCGGTACGGCCATGGCTGATTCACTAGTAGCAGGGCCGGTTGCGTCCGGGCGCAGTTACCCGATTTTGCTGGTTGCAGAAGACAGCATTCCGGAAGTAACAAAGGAAGCTATTAACGAATTGGGCATCGATGAATTGATTATAATTGGCGGTAGCACGGTGGTCAGCGAAGACGTAGAGACTGACTTGGAACAGTTGATTGACGGCAAAGTGGAGAGGCTCCGGGGAGCAAATCGATTTGACACCAGCGTAAACGTTGCCCAGAGATTTTTCAGTGATCCAGATCCCCAATATGTGCTATTAGGCAACGGCCTGACCCTGGTTGACGCCCTGTCCGGCGGCTACCTTGGGGCGATTCTAAAAGCCCCAGTTCTCTATGCGCAAAAAGATCAATTACCGGAAGTTGTAGATGAATACTACCACAGCATCGCAGACAGTGAAACCCTGCTTTATATCCTGGGAGGACCCGCTGCTGTTTCCGACACTGTCTTAGAGAAAGATTAAGGGTTCCTTCCGACGCATACGAATTAAATAAAAGAAGCAGGCTAATTTTTATCAATCAAGTCCTTGAGGTCTACCTTAAAAGGGTGGTTAAAATGTCTAAAAAATTACCCAATAATGTACTGCCGATTATTTTAATTATTTTCGCTCTCATCCTGGCCGGGACAGGGTTGTGGTTCTACAATGCACTTTTTGCTGAAGACCGCCAGATTGAAATCCAACTTTTAGAGCAATTTGGCGAAGATTTTTTCTATCACTTTGACCTGGATAAGCCCTTCACCCTTGATCCGGATCGTCCACTTACCCTTGATATGGATGCCGACTGGGGCAACTCGGACAGCTCACCGAAAAAAACGCCTGAGGAAGACCACCAGGACAGCCCGGACAACAAAGGCGAAAACTCATCTGCGGAGAATTCGGAGGAAAAACCGGATAGTAAACACGAAAAACCACCTACGGAAGATCCAGAAGAAAAACCGGACGAAACGAAGCCTCCCGATGATTCCACTGTAGCCAGGGTTGACATTTTAGCAGAATACAAGCCGAAATTTGGGTCCCTGGAAGCACAAGCCAAGGATAGACTGGAGATTTTATTCAACGAAGCCATTAAAGAATACAGACAGCAGAAGAAAGAGGGGACCCTGGACAGGTTCAAACTGGCAAACAAGTATATCCAAGCGGGAAGGATGCTCGAAGAAAGCGTTGATAAGAAATTTCACGGTCTTTTAACCGAATTCCGACAGGAGCTTGAAAGCCACGATTTTTCCACTGCCATTACTGAAGAAATCGAGCAACATTACGAGAGTGCCAAGAGGTCAAAAAAGCGGGACTTGCTCAGCCGTATGTCTGAAAAACGCAAATGATCCTAATGCTTAGATGCCTAAATTCCACTCAATCTTGATTAGTGCCCCGGAACCACTTTGAAATCATAAACACCAAAAAGGAAAATAAATGTTTATATAGAAATAATAAGGCACATACTGAAGAGGAGATTAAAACATGAAAAAAGTAGCTATAGTTTTAATCTGTGTTATTCTGGTGCTCTCTCTCGTGGTTGTTTTACACAGTGTTTTTTCTGCGCAGCCGGCAGCACTGGATTGGCTGAGGTGGTATTTTAACAAAGAAAGTGGATTACCAATATATAGTGACACAATTGAGGCCGGGGTTGAAGAACCGGTGAATATTTACTTTGGTGAGTATGGAGTGCCTCATATTTTTGCTGAAAGCGAGCGGGATATGACTTATGCCCAGGGCTACGTGCAAGCCATGGAGCGTCTGTTGCAAATGGATTTCACCAGACGCTTAATCGCCGGCCGCCTTTCTGAAATTGCCGGGCCGGATTTTGTGGAAGACGATCGTTTTAACCGAACAGTAGGCTTTTACCGGGCGGCGGAGCTTGCTCTGGAGGCCATGAGCCCTGATACAAGATCTCTTCTTGACGCTTATACAGAAGGGGTTAATGATTATATTGAGGAAAATATTGACAATCTTCCCCCGGAATTTTTGTTGTTGGGTTATGAACCAGAACCCTGGAAGCCGGTGGATTCCCTGGCTATTTCCAAATTGATGGCATGGGAACTGGGAGGCAATATGGGAACTGAACTTTTCCTGGCGTCGCTGATTGAAGAAGTGGGAGAGGCGAAAGCGCAGGAGTTATTTCCTACATATCCCGATGACGGTAAGACAATTATTAAAGAAGTTCCGGAAGGAATTAGCAGCAGTGCTGCTACTACCCTGATAGACATGGGAAGCAATGCCGGCAGTGTTACCGGAAGAAACGGCATAGGTTCCAACAACTGGGTGGTAAGCGGTGAACACACTGCTTCCGGAGGAGCAATCCTGGCCAGTGACATGCACCTTACGCTTGATTTACCGCCCATCTGGTATATGAACCATCTTTCCCTTCCCGGCGAGAACATTACCGGCGTGATGTTTCCCGGTATTCCCGGAGTGATTGCCGGGTATAACGACCATATTGCCTGGGGTGAAACTAACCTGGGTCCCGATGTGATGGATCTTTACCAGATGAAGTTTAAGGAAGATGATGACAGCCTCTACCTGTATAACGAAGAATGGGTTGAAGCGGAGATAATTGAAGAAGTAATCAAGGTCAGAGGAGAGGAGGATGAGAAGCTGCAGGTGCGGGAAACCCGGCACGGCCCGGTTATTACCGATGTGGTGGAACTGCAACCCGGTGAATATCCGCTGAGTCTACGTTGGACTGGTTTGGATGCAACCCAGGAGGCAGAAGCAATGCTGGGGATGATGCGGGCTACCAACTTTGAAGAGTTTCGGGAATCGTTGCAGAACTTCATGGCGCCGGCGCAGAACTTTGTTTACGCCGACGTGGAGGGAAATATAGGTTATCTGGGTAACGGATTATTCCCAATTCGCAGCGAAGCCCACAGGCAGGCGGGCAACGGATTGCTCCCGGTGCCCGGCTGGACCGATGAATATGAGTGGACGGGTTTTGTTCCTTGGGATGAAATTCCCTACCTTTACAACCCTCCCGAAGGTATTATTGTTACCGCCAACAATAAAGTAGTGGGGGATGAGTATCCTCATTTCCTGAGTTACGAGTGGGCCCACCCCTCACGGGCCATGTCCATTATGCGCCATCTTGAAGGAAGAGATGACCTTACTCTGGAGGATATGAAGGCGGGGCAGTCGTGTATATACAACAGCCATGCTGAAGAGATGGTGCCGGTATTTACGGAAATACTGAACCGGGCAGATTTGGATGAACAGGAACAGGAAGTTTTGCATATTATGGCAGAGTGGGGCGAAGAACCGGAAGAAGAAGTGGATGCCGTGGCTCCCTCTGTGTTTCACGTCCTTTATACCAAGCTGGCAAAGAACATGTTTGAGGAGCAAGTTTCCAACGAACTGTTTAACAGGATGGTAAACTATTCCCACAACATTCTCGATTCTATGATTATCAACGAGGAATCAAAATGGTTTGACGATCGTGACCGCCTGGTGGAAAACAGTTTCCGTGAGACAATAGCCAAGCTGAAAGACTATTACGGAGACAATATCAATGAGTGGCACTGGGGGGAAATCCACCAGCTTACCTTCAATCACTATATCGGCACAGAATTCAGCCCGTCAAATTATGATCGCGGACCCTTCCCCACCGGGGGAAGTAACAACACGCCTTCTTCACTGGGCTATGATCGGAAACTGGAACTGCCATTCGAAGTTCGTTCTGCGGCTCCCTGGCGCTATGTGATAGATATGTCCGACCATGAAGCATATGAAATACTGGCCATCGGTAACTCCGGTCACTTTCGAAGCTCTCATTATGACGATATGCTGGAAAAGTGGCTGGATTTTGAATATGTACCCATGATTTTCGATGAAGCGGAAATAAAAGAAAAGGAACGTGTCCTCTCGTTAACACCATAGGAAAGAGAAAAAGGTTTTGCCAGGATATTAACCGCCCCACCAGCAAACTTGTTTGCTTAAGTCCGGAATAACTCTTCCCTTTTTCCTAACAATTGTCAATGCAAAATTTGATTTAGCTGGCGCTTAATACATTATGTTTCTTTCACACCCCTCAACAACGCTTCCGGAAGTCCTGCCATTTCTTTGCCACTCGGAACAGACTCTCAAGGAGTTCCCATCGGAATCCAGCTTCAGTCGGCACAAGTAACCGAAGCCCTCCTTTTGCAACTTGCATATGAGCTTGAAGAAGCCCGGCCATGGCAAAAAATAACGGATTAATTTAATTTAAGCGAAAGGAGGCAGTTCTCAAATATTTCGCACTGCAGATGCGGAAAATAAAAATTATGAAGCTTTCAATTCTTTACTGGAACTTATTTTAGAACAGGTAAATTAAGAAAAATTTATTATCATTAGGTATAATTATATGATTAGGGGCTTGAGTGGCGGAGAGAGTGGGATTCGAACCCACGGACGGGATTACCGTCACTCGATTTCGAGTCGAGCGCCTTCGTCCACTCGGCCATCTCTCCACGTTTTATCTCCGGCGCATATTAAAAAACCGTTGCAATATTTGGCTGCATTCATCTTTCAACAAACCAGCCTTTACATCCACACAATGGTTCAAGCGCTCATCTTCCAATAATGTATAAAGGCTGCGCACAGCACCTGCTTTTGGGTCGTCTGCTCCATATACCAGACGCTCTACTCTTGCCTGCAGTAATGCTCCCGCACACATAGGGCACGGCTCAAGTGTAACATATAAAGAAGAGTCTGTCAGCCTCCACCCTCCCACTTGCCGGCAGCCTTCTTTTAAAGCAAGAATTTCTGCATGGGCGGTTGCATCTCCCCAGGTTTCCCGCCGATTATGTGCACGGGCTATAGGACCTCCATTCCGTACTAAAACTGCCCCTATGGGTACTTCTCCCATGGAAAAAGCTTTTTCCGCTTCTTCTAAGGCCATGCGCATATATTCTTCTTCTTTAAAAATTAAACTCCATCCTTTCCTACAGCTGAGAAATAAGATATAACTAATTCCCCATTAGTTTTTAAGAGGTTCTTTTATCAATTTTAGTTTTATCAACATACTTAGTTAATACTTAATTACTTTCGCAGGTCAAAATCATCAATGGTAAATATGGGATCAAATACAAAATTTTCTTCCTTGAAAGCTTCTGCCGCCCCTTCTTTCCTGTCTAAAATAGCAATAACCTTAATAATCTCATGGCCCTGCTCTCGCATATACGAAGCTGTGCTCAAAGCAGAACTGCCAGTAGTTACCACATCTTCCACCACTATTATGCGTGAACCTGGCTTAAGGTCAGGACCTTCCACCCTTCGTTTGTCTCCATGCTTCTTAGCTTCTTTACGATCAACAAAAAAAGAAATATGATCTAGCCCTTCTAAAAAACACAAAGAGGCCAAAGCACCAGCCAGGGGAACTGCTCCTAAAGCTGCACCACCAACGGCATCCACATCATCGGTTTTTATTTTTTCCAACATAGCCCTGGCGACTAGATAAGCTCCTTCAGCAGAAAGTACAACCATTTTACTATTAAAATAATATTTACTTGTCTTACCGGAACTTAGCTGAAACTTGCCCACTTTAAAAGCATGCTCCGCCATAAAACTATGTAACCTTTGCAAGTCGAATTCGGGCATTGAATAGCGTTTATCTCCTGAATTAGGCATTTTTAGTATTCCCTCCTTTTATAAGTCATAAAAATGGTAATATAATTTTCTTTTGGACAATGCTTTTATTTTCCCAAACAGGCAAAGTTCTTTTTATTTGCCAGCCGTTCGTTTGGCTTCAATTTTTATACGATGCATCTTCTTTTTTGTATTATGATGATATATTAAAGATTGCTTTTCATGATTTATCTCATATGTCCCATCAGAAACTTCCACTTTACAACCGTTGCCATAATGATACGAAGGAAGGAAAATTTCCGTGGGCTTATGAACTTGAGAATCATGCTGAAAGATAAATATAAAAAGACGCTGATAAGGTTCAAAATGAGTATATATGGGATCTCCGGCAATTTTTCGTGCATACGGCCTGATAACTGCCTTCAAGGCCCGCCCTCCTGAATTTATATCAGCAGGATCATCTTGTTGATCCCGGCTAAAAATAGAAAGGTCTTCATCATTCCAATGGTCTCCTCGCTCATTGGTATTATCCGGTGTATAATTCCAAATAGTAGAATGCAAATTGTTAATTTCTACTGCTTGTAGGCTTCGATTCATAGCCTTAACCTGGGCAGAAAAATTACCCGTTTGATATGCTTTTTTTCCATCCAAGTCATAAGCAATACCAATTTCCCCAATTAAAGTAGGTGCGACATTTAAAGCTTTCTGTCCACGCTTATAAATATTACCTAATTGCCGGGCAAAAGATCTGACAATCTGCCGGGGCCCGAAAACAGGCATTTTCTTATCTACATCAACAGCCACCCAGTGTAAATATTTTTTCATCATTAAGGTAACTATATCATACCAATGTTGAGCGTAGACCATATTGTTACTCTCTTCGGGCGTAAGCTGCGGAGGCTTGTCCATCACTTCATGCTCTACAAAAATAAAAGCATCCGGCACTATTTCTCGAATTTCCCGAGTAAATCTGTTAATAAAAGGTTTCAAATAGTCCTGGTTAAAATCCACTGCTCGGCCGTTAATTTCTTTAAAATATTGAGGTTTAAGCAGGCATGGATTTCCGGAAGCATCTACGTCCCATACTCCGTGTTCTTTCCAAATGCAATCATGCCCATCCAACCAGGCTCTTTTTCCCTGAGGATCACACAACCTGCTCCCTTTTTTTCTAACCCCTGTGAAACCAATGTCCCATTCTTCCACTTCTTGGGAATAACTTTCGCCCAGAACCATTCCCTGGAAAGGCGTTGGCATCATTCCCTTACGATTGAACGCCTTAAGTTTACTGAGATCAGGCCACCCGATAAACCCGCTGGACAATTCATTAAGTATGTCATACCCTACCACGTTAGGTAAATCTCGCAAGCGATAAGCTACTTGCTTTACGGCATCAATGTAATGTCTTTGCAAATATTCCTGGATAGGTTCTTTGTCTACCCGAGTTTTAGGTGCAAAGTCATTGCCTCCAAAAAAAAGAGTAAACATAGTCGCTGCGGCCAATTTTGTGTAGTTGGTTCCCCAAATCATCCTGGGAAAAGGATCTCCGTGCGTATTATGGACAATTGCCGCTCCCGTCTCCGCAAATTGGGTTATATCCATACCGGCTGGTTCAAAAGTCCACCCCGGTGCCCCGTCACCACCGGAAAAACGGCTCCACACATCTTGATGAGGATCAATAAACATATTAATTTCATACTCTGCCGCCTTTTTTACTACCTGGTAAATATAATCAAGGTATTCTTCATCATATATTCCCGGACCACTGTGCTCTATGGCTTCCCAGGTCACAAGAAACCGCAAAAAATCAAGTCCCCAGGATTTTAACCGGGAAAAATGTTCGTCTGCCTCCTCCAGGGGAAAGGGCCTTCCTACAAAAGAAACATTTCTATGATCAAAAAACCCTTCCCGCAAGTAAGTCCCTATATTAGGGTTAGTCGGAACTTTGGAACTTCCGCTTAAATTGACCCCTCTTAAAGTTAAACGACGCCCGTATTCATCGCAAAAGCAGGAATTATTTATTTTAATCATTTTTCCCCTCCTACCAATAACCTATTCGTTTAACCTTATAAATTAATGTCATCACTCTTTGGAGTTTCTATGTTTCTTTCACCAAAGCAACTCCAGAACTTGTCCCAATGCGGTTAGCCCCTGCTTCGATGAACTTAACTGCAGTGTGGTAGTCCTTAATTCCTCCCGCAGCCTTAATCCCCACCTTTGAACCCACTGCTTGCCTCATTAAGCGAACATCTTCCACTTTGGCACCACCGGAATTAAAACCGGTAGAAGTTTTTACATAATCTGCGCCATTATCAAGTGCTGTCCGGCATACTGCTGCCTTTTCTTCTTCCTCAAGAAGACAGCACTCAATGATAACTTTCAATATGGCATTATTACCGGTAACAGCAGCTATGTTATTTATTTCTTCAGCTATTATGTCCATCCTGCCACTTTTCAATGCTCCCAGGTTAACCACCATGTCAATCTCCTTTGCCCCGTTCACCAACGCAAGCTCAGTTTCCATTATTTTAACCTTAGACTCGCTGGCTCCCAATGGAAATCCTACTACCGAGCATGGCTCTACATCACTATGTTTCAGTTCGCTGCTAACCAAAGGAATATAATAAGGATTTACACATACAGTAGCAAAACTATATTCTATAGCTTCCTCACAAACTTGTTTTATTTGTTCTTCAGTTGCTTCAGCTTTTAAAAGAGTGTGATCAATATACTTATTTATTTTCATGATCTCAAGTTACACTCTCCTTACTTGCGGTAATACTTACTAATAGAAATCGCTTGCGGAAAATTTCTATATTAAGACAACTACTTACAGGGTACTTTCATGTTAATTCTTCATTGATAGCAAATTCTATTTCAACCAATGTAAAACAAAAAAACAAATAAAATTAATAACCCTCCGACATAAGGTTACTTTCACCTATCGGCGTTGAAGCTGGATCCATGTAGATCCATAAGGTATTTCTATCTCTTCTCCATTTTCATAATAGTAGCGTGTAGGAGACCCCTTACTTTCCTTCTTCCAGGTTCCCTGAAAATGCTGACCGTTAGAATAAAAGTCAATTCTTCCTTCACCTATGAGATTAGCTGTAGGCCTGTTCCTTGCATCTCTATAATAGTCTACATACTGAATAATAATATTCCGGGCACTAATAATATTCCCTCCGGCATCACGATGGAGAGAACCATCCAAATAACGCCAATATATTTCTTCTTCCGAATCATACACATATCTCACATTTCTTCCACTGCTTAAGGTAAAAGAAACATTATGAGCGGTAGTACCCGTTTGCTCAGGATATATAGGCCTGACGTCAGATTCATCAGGAGGAGCTACCTTGCCAAGAGAAGCAATATTACCATAAAGGTTATGGGGACTGCTTCTGTCATCGCTCCTCCAAAAAGCGTCATGGTAACGACCATCTGTATAGCTAATACCCAAATTATCCATCCTCCGGAGATTATCAGCAGAACTTCCGCTGTGGACGAAATGGACACCGTTTTCCAAGGCCAAAATAATGCTATGCTGCCGGGCACTGCGGACTGGCCCCACTTCCGTGGGAAATTCTGCATACAGGGCCAGATAGCGGGTAAGCCCTCCTTCAACTTCGTATTCATAAACCCTCTGTGCCTGCGCAAAGCCCTCCTGAGGCCGAGCACGCCTATGGTTATCTATGGCCACCCCGTAAACCGGTGGCGCCTCTGCACGCGTTGATATCTGCGCTAAACGCCTCTTAAGTGTATCCTGGGCTTCATACAACATTTCTTCTTTTTGTTGACGGGCAACCTTCAAATTTTCTCTTTCTTCCTTTGCTTCTTCATAAAGTTTCTTTACTTTTTTGCGGTCTTCGTCTATCTCTTCTTTTGCCTTTTGAACATAGTCCCTCTCTGCGCTCAATTCTTCCACCAGTTGAGAGTCTTGCTGGAATATACTAATAAAATATTCTGTCCAAATTATTATATCCCCAAAGTTATCCGCTTTAAAAAACAGCTGGACAAAAGAAAAAGACCCATTCATATAGACACTGCGAACCCTTTTCCCAAATAACTCTCTGTGCTCTGCCAGCCTTTGCCGAGATTTTTCCAGCCCTTCTTCTGCCCGTTCTAAACGATCTTCCTCCTGTTGTAGTTTTGCCTCTAACTCTCGGACTCGGTTTTCTTGAGCTCGAACGGAAGATTCCATTTCTATAATAGCTTGTTCCAATTCTTCTATTTCTTCCCGCTTTTCTTCTACTTCTTCCCACTCGTCTTCTCCCGAAACAGATGCAACAACAAATACCGTTGATAATACTATTAATAGGGCAATAAAAGCTACTTGTCTTAGTTTATGATGACGGTTCACTCTCTTGCACCTCCTCTTTCTTTGTTCTTAAAAAATTAAACTTTTAAGAACTTACGCAAAGAAAATAAGCTTCCCATTCCACCTATTAATGTTCCCAAAACTAACAATCCCACCCAAATTGGCATAAGTATTGCCGGTTCGGTAACCGGGCGCCAAAAGAAAACCAGTTCCAAATCATGCAGGTAAGATGCCAGATTATAATAAACCAATACTAAAATTATTACTGAAACTAAAGTGCCCACTAATCCGATTATCATTCCTTCCAAAAGAAACGGAAACCTGATAAACCAATTGCTAGCGCCCAGATACTTCATGATTCCCACTTCTTCCTGACGCGAAAGAAGAGATAATCGGATAGTTGTTACAATGAGGAAAACTGCTGCGGCAATTAAAATTAGAGCCACCCCTACGGATATTATGTTAACCCACTGCCCAAAGCGGAGCATCCAATTCAAAAGCTCTCCCCCGTAATCAGTTTTTTCAACACCCGTAAAATTTTCTATTTGGGCAGCAAGCTCCGGGACTATTTCAGCATCTAAAGCACTTACTCGAAAAGCATCTGGAAGGGGATTATGTTCACCTTCTACCTCACTTAGAAGATCTTCATCGCCAAGCTCACGGCTAATATCTTCCAAACCTTCATGGCGCGATACAAAGGTATAACTTTCCACACCTTCCAGATGTCTCAATTCCTCTTCCACGGCTTCTTCCTCAGCATCATCTTCTAAAAAAACGGCCACTTCCACGCTTGATTCCAAGCCGCTTGCCATCTGTTCCATATTTACAGCCACTAAGATAAAAGCACCTAATATGATCAAAGATATGGCTATAATACCCATAGATGCTAAAGCCAAGCCAATATTACGTGATAAGGATATAAAGCATTGGCGAAAATTATAGCGCAATAAATTAAGTAACACAGTAACCCTCTTCCTGTTTGTTATCTTTTTTCAAAAAGCCATCTTCTAAGGAAATAACTCTCTTCTTCATCTCGTTCACCAGTTCCCAAGCATGAGTAGCAATAATAACAGTGGTTCCCCCCTGGTTAATTTTATCGAAAAGATTCATGATTTCCCGCGCTGTGCGCGGGTCCACATTGCCAGTAGGTTCATCAGCCAAAATTAATTGGGGGTTTTTCACAATAGCACGGGCAATACCCACCCGTTGCTGCTCACCTCCGGAAAGTTGGTTGGGAAAAACATCCAGCTTATGAGATAAGTCCACCATATCTAAAGCTGCAGGAACTTTTTTGTCAATTTCACGGCGGGATTCACCTATTACTTCTAAAGCAAAAGCTACGTTTTCGTAAATAGTTTTACTTTTTATTAATCGAAAATCTTGGAAAACCATGCCTATATTACGGCGATAACCCAGCAATTCTCGAGGCTTGAAGCGAGATATATTTCTTCCCCGAAAAAAGACGGATCCGGATGTAGGAGAAATTTCTCGAAAAATAAGCTTGATGAGAGTAGTCTTTCCAACCCCACTTAAGCCTACTAAAAAAACTAATTCACCACTTTCAATATTCAAATTAATATCAGAAAGTGCCGGCACGTTACTGCCCTCATACTTCTTGGTTAGTTCCTTAAGCTCTATCAGGAAGATAACCTCCTTAGATAAAACTTCAAATACTTATATTTAAAAACTTGATCTCTTACATTCTATAAAATTGGCCTCAAATCCTTTTAAAAAAGCAAATGAGAAATATTAAATAACCTTTAAAGGCGATAATAAATAAATAGCGCTATAAAAAAACCAATTATCGTGGCTATATTAATCTCTAGTATAAACCCTAAAGTTAATTTAATTACCAATAGATCAATAGTTGTCGGATTCACACCAATAGAACTTCCAAAGCCTAAAAAAGAAACGGTATCACCAAAATAATACCCAATAAGGGTTCCGAAAATTCCTCCAATTACTAATAACAATACCAGCAACCCCGTACCTTTTGTTAATTTTGCCAATGATGGGAACATCCTTTCTTGCAAAAATTGACCAATATTTATATCATTTTTATATTTATTATTGCATTATTAATTCTCAGCCAGGAACTAAAACCATAAAAATTAAATTATTTAATCACCGTTACCATCAAAAACTTTTTTTTCTCTCATAAAATAATTCTACGCACTCATATATCTTCCTGCACTGAAACAAATTTAAACCAGAGTTTTTTAGAAGAGCTTAAAATATGGAAATGTATCATTTACATTACCTAAAGAAAGGAAACTAAAGGATGAGGAAAAATATAAGCCGGAAATACTTTTTTTAAGGCCTCCGGCTTTAGCGCACCCGGAAAAAGTTAAATAGGCTGGCAGTTAATAAAAAAATAGTGGCAGAGTCTCTGAGAACCCTGCCACTCATGGCACGCCCGGGAGGATTCGAACCCCCGACCTACTGATCCGTAGTCAGTCGCTCTAATCCACTGAGCTACGGGCGCGCAAGGCTTTTATCGTTATTTCAATTTTTGCTTACTGCCTGCAAAGTAATTCGTGCTTTACAAATTCATTTTTTCCTGCCAACGGCAATTATTATTATGCTACAAAATAATATGTATGTCAATGTACCGCGATAATTCAGTTATAATCTACAAGCATGGTTAATATTTTCCTAAAAGTACCAACTTTAGCCCACGCCTTAAATAATTATTGCATATTTTATTTATAATTCATTATTGTCAAGGTTCATAATCTGCTAATACTTCATTAATTAGTTTCCATATAGCCGGTTTTTCAAAACCCCGCCTCCAAGCTGCTACGCCGGCGAGGTTATGCTCATTAATAAATTCTATTCTTTGCCGCATGGAATCTTCGTCTTCCAGCCACACTTTATAAGTTTTATCATCATCCTCATAAACAGCCAGGTTTTGTTTGGCTTCTTTGTCCCACTCTATTTCCACATCATCTTGCTCAGACAATATTTCGTCAATGCGCATCATGGAATAAGCATTGGAAGAAACCTTTTGGTCGTTTTCTTCTTCCTCCTCCTCCTCTTCAACTTCTTCAATTTCCCACAACCTGGTATAAAATGGTACACCCAGTAGTAACTTTTCCGGCGGCACCTCTTCTAGCGTAAGCTCTATACCCTTTTCTACCCAGGGCAATGAGGATACCGAGCCGGCCACCGGAGAATTGCCCCAATGCTCATCATAAGCCATCAGGGCAACATAATCCACAAGACCAGCCAGGGCCTCCCGATCATAACTCAGCCCATAGTACTCGGAAAGGGATTTGATGGTTACATCTACCGATAAAACCAATCCCTGTTCCCTACATAGGGGAGCAAGTTCCCGCATAAACTGAGTAAAATAATCCCGATAATCATAGTGGAAATTTTCAAAGTCTATGTTGATACCGTCCAGGTTGTATTCGTTAGCTAAAGTTACCAATTGGTTAATTATATGTTTCCTTTTTGATGAGCTAGTTAATACAGCAGCGGTTAACTCCGGATCAAAGGAGTTTGTCACCAATGCCCAAACCTGATAGCCCCGCTCTCGAGCCCATTCCACATAAGCAGGATCAGCAATGTCACGAATATTACCTTCTTTATCGTCAACATGGAACCAGGTGGGAGAAACTACATCCACCGGTTCCATCTCCCCAATTTTACTTGTATCCGGAGAGATATATGCAAATTCCCACACCAGGGTTATGGGGTGTTCAATTTCCGTTTTCTCTCGTTTGGGAGGCAACTCTTCCCTCTCCGTCGCCGGTTCGTGGTCACCGGTTAGTTCCACATTGCGCTCATGCACAAAGCCAAGCATGCCCTCTTCGGTGCGCACAAAGTACCAATCAGATTCTTCGTCCTCAACAGAACCGGTAGTAATTATTAGCTCATCTTCGGCATTTAAAATGTCTAATGTAGGGCCTCGCCAAGAAGGTTTTTCCCTTAAGCGAAGCGAATCCTGTTTAACTTTTCCCGATATTGCATTATCTTCCTCCCGTTCAATTACAACCGTGTCAGAAGGAGGATGATAATTAATATTCATCGCATAAAACTCTTCCCCAAAAAGTAAGGGTATATAAAAATATCCTTCTGTCTCCCTTAATGGAAATTCCATTTCTACTGGGCGTAAGTTAATATGGGCTGTTTGATCCTCACTCTGCATGTGCACTAAACGATCTTCGGTGGTAATTATCGCTGTTTTTTCGCTCTCATCCCAAAAAAGACCTGGATCTATGTACTCCTGCATACTTTCTAATTTGATGTATATTTCTCCCTCATCAACTTCCACGAGTCCTTCACCGGCTCTTTCCATGCCCACTACCAGGACAGTACTTTCACCCCAGTTTGCCTGCTGAAAGCCCGGTAGTATATAGATAAACACACCTATTACCACTATTAACAAAAAAAAGATAATTATTCCAATAATTAAGCGCCAATTTCGCTTGCTGCTTTGTTTAACCTCATGACCCTGTGTATTTACTTTCCTATACATCAACCGCACCTCCGCCCTTTACTATTCGACAGAAAAGCTCCTATCCTTTGGAATACTGTCTTTTTTGTTCCGTAATTAAAGCCTTACTATCTGTAAATATTCGGATAACAGATAGCATTTCATCCACTTCTTAAAAAAATACGCCCGCGGGAGCTGCGGGCGCTTTTACATTGGCGGAGAGAGTGGGATTCGAACCCACGAAGCGGCTCTTCACCGCTTAATCGCTTAGCAGGCGACCGCCTTCGACCACTCGGCCATCTCTCCGCAAGCAATTCTACATGACTTATATTTGGCGGAGGGGGTGGGATTCGAACCCACGGCCCTCTCGGGTCACCGGTTTTCAAGACCGGCTCCTTAAGCCACTCGGACACCCCTCCGGGTGCATTTCAAAGTATATCACAACCCCGAGGAACTAGTCAACAAATTGAAAACTCTCATTTTTATATTAGCATAATCTTCTGCAATGCTTTTTTGAGAGCTTTCCAATTTCTCTTTCCGAATATATAATAAATCTATTCTCGTAAATATTCAGAGGGTAAATAACCGGGAAGTCCTATTCTTTCCCCTTCCCCCTGACGGGGGAAGGTCGGGTTGGGGGTGTGTTTAAAAACCCCCTCCTCCAACTCCTCCCGCCAGGGGAGGAGAGTTTTTAGGATTTCCAGGGGTGCCTTTTATCTTTCTCCTTCCCCCTGAGGGAGTTGGAACGGACGTTTTCCCCTTTTCCCTGAGGGAGTTGGGACGGATGTTTTCTCCTTCCCCCTCGACGGGGGAAGGTCGGGTTGGGGGTGTGTTTAAAAACCCCCTCCTCCAACTCCTCCCGCCAGGGGAGGAGAGAACCTAAGCCTCACTCTGGGAGTCTGAGTCTAACCTCCAGGGGAGGAGAGAA